>JAIYCA010000201.1 GCA_027488265.1 Planctomycetaceae bacterium | reverse complement strand
CGACGTTGCGCCGGATGCCGTTTTTCTCGGCAAACTTGCACGTATCGATCCGATCGCGGACATCCAAAAGAACACTGTTCGCTGCCGAATCGAAATCCTGACTTCGGAAGCGGATCCGCGCGAACTCCAACTGCTGCGGCCCGAAATGCTCGCGCGCGCAAGAATCTTCTCCGACGCGTCTTCTCGTTCGAGTGCACAGGCGGAAGGCGTCGCCGTTCCGATCTCCACACTTGCTTCTCGCGAGGGTTCACGTGCGACCGTTTGGATCACGCGCCCCGATGGATCGACATCGAGACTCGAGCGCCGTGAGATTGAACTCGGAATCGAACGTGCGAATGGCTGGATCGAAGTGCCCGTCGGACTCGCTGCAGGCGATCGCATCGTTCTCGATGCGCAAGACTCCGCGCGCCTGACTGTCGGTGCGCGTGTTCGCGTCGAAGAAGTCATGCAGGCAGCTTCGACCTCGACCTCAACCTCGACATCAACCTCGAAGGAGTCGGACGCATGATCCACGACCATGCAAAATCCACATCCGTCGCCAACCACGCGTGGATTCGGGCACGAAAACTCCGCAAGGTGTATCGCAAGGCACTTCGTGATGGCGTTCAAGAAATCGTGCCGCTGGCCGCCCTTGATCTCGAGATCGCGCGAGGCGATTTTGTTTCGCTCATGGGTCCTTCTGGATCGGGGAAGACCACGCTGCTCAATCTTCTCGCGGGAATCGACGCTGCAACCTCAGGTGAACTGTGGATTGGCGATCACAACTTGGTGCACATGCGGCGCGATGCGCTTGCTGCGTGGCGTGCGAAGGAAGTCGGCATCATCTTCCAGTCGTACAACCTCGTTCCAGTGCTGACAGCGTTCGAGAATGTGGAACTTCCTCTGCTGCTCTCGCCACTCGGTCGTCGAGAACGTACAGAGCGCGCCATGGAGGCGCTCACCACTGTTGGACTCGCAGATCGCGCAGGGCATTTCCCATCGCAACTTTCGGGCGGGCAAGAGCAACGCGTTGCGATTGCTCGCGCGATTGTCGCGCGTCCGCCACTTCTCCTCGCCGACGAACCGACCGGAGACCTTGATCGCGAAAGCGCCGAACTCGTGCTTCAACTCCTCGATCAACTAAATGAGCGCGAGAAAATGACCATCGTGATGGTGACGCATGATCCGCGAGCAGCCGCACGTGCGCGAACAAGGCTCTTTCTTGAGAAGGGCGAACTCGCGCGGCGAGAGGAAGCCGTTCCATGATCGATCTCAACGTCCTCGTTCGATCTGGCGCGCTTGCCCTGCGCATGCTCATGCGGAGTCGAGTTCGTCTCGTGCTCACCGTCCTCGGTATCGCAACGGCGAGTTTCCTCTTCACAGCGGAGCGCTCCGTGCGCGACGGCGTTCGTGAAGCAACGCAAGCAAGCGCGCAAGAAACTCGCCTGATCGTCTATCGCGCCAATCGGTTTTGTCCGTTTACGAGCCGTGTGCCCGAGGCATATGTCGATGAAATCGCACGCATCGATGGCGTTGCGAGTGTGGCGCCAATGCAAATCGCGGTGTCGAACTGTCGCGCGAGTCTCGATGTCATCGTGTTTCGCGGCGTACGCGCGATCGACGCCGAACGCATCCTCGCGAAGCGACTCCGCATCAAAGAGGGTTCGCTCGCCGACTTTCTCGCACGCGGCGATGGCGCACTTGTCGGAAGCGCTCTTGCAGAGCGGCGCAATCTCCGAGTCGGCGATCGATTCAATTCTGCTGGAGTGACCGTCACCGTTGCGGGAATTGCCGATGCAGATGGTCCGCAAGATCGCAACGCGTGCTACGTCCAACTTCCGTTTCTACAGTCGGCACTCGGTGGCATCATTGGAGGCGAAGTCACGCAGTTTGAAGTCGAAGTATCAGATCCGAGCGAACTCCAAGCCGTTGCTGCCGCGATTGATCGTCGATTTGCAAACGATCGCGCACCAACCTCGACGCGCAGCGAACGCGCGTTCGCCGCGCGCGCTGCGGAAGACATCGTCACCATCTCGCGATTTGCTGGGCTTCTGGCGTACGGCGCACTTGCAGCCATTTTCGCGCTTGTCGCCAACGCCATCGTTCTTTCACTGGAGGGACGCGCGCGTGAGTTCGCGATTCTCCAATCGATCGGCTTTCGCGCCCCATCCATCGCGTGGATGATCTTGGTTGAAGCTGCAGGATTGTCGCTCTGCGGCGCGCTCATCGGCGCGGGAACCGCACAACTTGTGCTGACCTTCGGCCACTTCGGACTTGGCGCCGAGGGCGTGCTCGTTGAATTCCGACCATCGCTCGCTGGCCTCACGACGAGCATGCTTGCTTCACTCTTGGTCGGCGTTGCGGCCGGTTTCGTACCTGCGATTCTCGCGTCGCGTCGTGGCATCGCAGAAGGAACGAGGCTCGCATGAAGCTCCTTCCATTCGATCACGCCATTCGAAATCTCGCACGCTCACCGCGACGACTCTTCCTCGTCGTCGGCGGGAGTACGCTTGTCTCGCTCCTCGTACTTGGAGCAGTCGCGTTTTCACGCGGGCTTGAGGCTTCACTTGGTGCAAGCGGACTCGCGACCAACGCTCTGCTCCTTGGAACAGGAAGTGAAGAGAGTGTCGAGCGCAGCGAGATTTCACCGACAACCGCCGAAGCATTGCATGCGAGCGTTGATGGAATTGCGGTGCACGCGGGTCGCCCCGCGATTGCGAGTGAGATTCACGTCGCGCTCCCTGCGTCTCTCGCGAGTCCCGAACAGGCGACGACGGATACCGCGAGCGCTACTCGCGCTACCGAAGAGTCTCCCATCATGGTGCGTGGGTACGAGACGGCGTCGTCCCTCGTGCACCCTCAGGTACGGCTCAAAGAAGGACGCTGGCCAAGCGGAGGCGCATCGGAGGTTGCCGCAGGCCCCGAAGCGTTGGCGCGCATCGACGGCGCGAAACTCGGTTCGACGATTCTCCTCGCAGGCGAGCCCTGCGTTGTTGTGGGCGTCTTTGAAGCACCAGGAACGACCATGCACGGCGAGTTCTGGATGCCCGTCGAACTTCTTGCGATCATCACGCAACGCTCCACGCGCTCATGCGTCATTGCAGCGCTCGGCGGAGTGGACGAAGCGGGCGAACGAATCGATCCTCAGGTTGCGTTCGATGATGTCGAAGCTTTCACCGCAATGCGCCTCGACCTCGAAACAACCGCCGTGCGTGAAAGCGAGTACTACGCGCAACTCGCAGCATTTCTCGCTCCGATTCGCATGCTCGTCCTGATCACCGCGCTGTTGGTTGCATTCGGCGGCGCACTTGGCGGAATCAATGCGATGTATGCGGCTTTTGCGTCACGCGTCCGCGAAGCCGGCACCTTGCAAGCGATTGGATTTTCGCGCGGCGCCATCGCCATTTCACTGCTGATCGAATCACTCGTCGCCTGCGCGACCGGCGCGCTGATGGCGTGTTTGCTCGGGCGCCTCTTGCTCGACGGAATCGCCGTTCGATTCTCGATGGGAACATTCACACTTGCTGTCGATTCGGCTGCGATCGCCGCCGGACTTCTTGCTGGACTCTCACTTGGCGTCGTCGGCGGCATCGCGCCGATCGCACGATGCTTGTCACTTCCGATTCCGCTCGCACTTCGCTCGTAAAGGAAAACTCATGCAACTCACCACGATCATTCTGAGCCTCTCCTGCACGCTCTTCGCACCGCCGCCGACGAATCCGACACCCAGCGCTCCAAAGATTCCTGATTCCGTGTTCGTGGAGACAGAACCTGCCGACGCCAAGTGTGTCGCGGAGGTCAAGAAGAACGCAAAGAAAGGCGAGACGGTCGTCATCAAGGCGAAGATCGGTGGACGCTCGGAACCCTTCGTCAAGAACCGTGCGATCGTTGTGATTGCCGATCGTTGCATGAAGAGCTGCGATCAGATTCCAGGCGATACCTGCACCAAACCATGGGATTACTGCTGCGAACCGCCAGAGTCGCTGAAAGCCAACACCATGACCGTGCAGTTTGTGGATGACGCAGGAAAGGTGCTGAAAACTGGCGCACAGGGCGTGCATGGACTCGAGCCGCTTGCACTCGTTGTCTTCGAAGGCACTGTCACCGAGAAGGATGACAAGGGCACCTTTGTCGTGCGCGTGACGCGCGCGTTCGTCGAGAAACCAAAGAAGGAATCGAACTCGACGAGTGATGAGGAGCGCGAATCAGGCCGCGCAGCTGGCAGCTCCAACGGCGAGAAACCGAGGAACAGCGAGTCCGCCACACCGAAGCAGTAACGCGCGCGTGTACATTGCCGCGATGCGCGCAGAATCACTGTTTCTTGGCATCGATGTCGGAACGAGCGGTACGAAGGCCGTTGTCATCGACCGCCAAGGTGCGATCGTGGGCGATGCCACGGCCGAGCATCCGGTTTCGTATCCGAAGCCTGGCTGGGCAGAGCAGAACCCCGAGGACTGGTGGCGCTCGACCATTGCTGCAGTGGCCGCCGCCACCAACGGCGACGAGGCGATTCGCGCACGTATCGAAGCCATCGGCCTCTCAGGACAGATGCATGGACTCGTTGCGCTCGATGCATCTGGCGAGGTCGTTCGCCCAGCGATTCTTTGGAACGATTCGCGCAGCGCCGCAATTTGCGAGGCCCTGCACGAACGCGAACCTGGGCTCGCGCGCGTACTCGTCATGACTGGAAACCGCGTTTTTCCGGGGTTTCAAGCACCGAAGTTGCTGTGGATGCGCGAGCATGAACCCGCGGCATTTGCGCGCACCGCGAAGGCACTGCTCCCCAAAGACTGGCTGCGATATCGCCTCTCCGACGCCATGATGGCGGAACCAAGCGACGCGTCGGGAACGGCAGTTTTCGATTGCGCGCGCCGAACGTGGTCGCAGCCGATGCTTGATGCCGTTGGGCTCTCGCGCACACTCTTTCCAGATGTCGCGGAGAGCCCGATCCACTCAACGCGTCTTTCTTCCGAAGCCGCGCGCGCGCTTGGATTGCGCGCAGGAATTGGCATCGCGGGCGGCGCCGGCGATCAAGCCGCGGCCGCCGTTGGAAGCGGAATCGTGGCGGAAGGCACGGTGTCGTGCACGATCGGAACGTCGGGCGTTGTCTTCGCCGCGAGCAACGCGTGGCGTGCAACGCCAAACGGCGAGCTCCACGCGTTCTGCCACGCAGTTCCGAATCGTTGGCATCTCATGGGTGTCATGCTTTCGGCCGGCGGAAGCTTGCGTTGGTTCCGCGACACGCTCGCGCTCGATGCGATTCATGAAGCGAAGTCGCGCGGCGTCGATCCCTACGAGATTCTCGCAGAACGCGCAGCATGCGCACCGCTTGGCGCCGACGGCCTCGTCTTCCTCCCCTATCTCTCCGGCGAACGCTGTCCGATTCCAGATCCGCTCATTCGCGGCGGTTTCGCTGGGCTCGACGTCGCGCACGGGCGTGATCACCTCGCGCGTGCGGCCTTCGAAGGCATTACCGCCGGTCTCGCTGGCAACGTTGATCTCTTACGCGGCCTCGGGATTGACGTGCGCGAAGTTCGACTCTCGGGCGGCGGCGCTCGCAGTGACTTCTGGCGCTCGATGTGTGCAGAGATGTTCAATGCACGTGTTTCGCTGCTTGCAAGCGATGCGAGTGGCGCGCTCGGTGTCGCACTTCTTGCTGCCGTCGGCGCTGGCGCACACGAGACGGTCGACGCGGCCTGCGCTGTCGCGGTTCGAACGCGCGACGCACTCGAACCTGATCTTGCGCGTGTACGCGCGTACAACGCAGTCAAGGCTCGCGCGGGTGAAGCAGCGCGACGAGCGCTGCGGCTTGGTTAGTCTGAACACCACGACACAACGCAGTCAATCCATGGAAATTCTCGGCACCATTCTTCGCTACGTCTTTGCCATCGTTGGTATGGCCGCAGTCGCGTTCGTCGTGTGGAAAGTCGTCAATCGACAAGAAGCGAAAGACACCGAGTTTCAGAAGAAACTCGACGATGACGACGAACGCGCCTCGAAGGGCCGCTTCGGTCCGCCACCGAGATGATTGCAATTACGTGCATTTCCGCGGTGAACGCGCGCGAGGTTTCTCTCACGCGACTTCATCGGTTCATGATCGGCGAGGCACGCGAGTTCAAGCAAGTCGCGATCGCAGCGTTCCCATGCGACGCTGCAGATCTTTGCCCGGGCAAAGCGTTGGCGAGAGTTCTTGATGCGTGTACACACGCTTCTTCGAGATCTTGTGCTTCGCTTGCAACGACTTGAGGAACTTCTCAAGCGCCGCGAGTTGCGCCGGCGAAATTGCTTGCTCCTCAAAGTTTCCAAGACACATCACGCCGAGGTTTCCGTCGTGATTGTTCCGCGTGTGACGACCTTCGTATCGCAGATCGCGCGCTTCCCACACGCGACCCGCAGGATCGATGACGTAGTGGTACGCGATGTCCTTGTGCGGCACGCGCGCGTTCATCTCGCCGTTCATCACATTGACGAGACGCGCGCGGCAATCGGCAACCGAAGTCGCTGTGAACGCGCGATTCCCTTCGTGATGCACAGTGATACGCGTCACCTTCGGCATGCGATCCATGTCGGCAGCCGGCGGCCGGAAGTTGGTCCACGCCGCACGCGGAATCACCGTGCCGTCGTAGGTCGCAGGAACACGAATGCCCGAGGCGTAACCCGCATTGGGAGCCTTCCTCGAAGCGCCAGCAGAACTTCCTGCGGCGGCCTTCGTTGGCGCGGGCTTGGCGTCGGGACCGACAGTGCGCGGCGATTTGCTCGCGATCGTTGGAGTTTGGCTGCCTGTTCCTCCAGTGGAACCGGAGGGCGAAACCGGCTGCGCGTAGCGCTTCGGCGGAAGTTCGCCATCAGCACCCCACGGACCTGCGCCTACATTTTCACCGGTCTGACCTCCGCCGAACGTCAGCCCGTTCGTGCCACGAGATGAGGACTTCGGCGTCGAAGCACACCCGGCGAGAAACGCAAGCCCCGCACCGATTCCGGCGAGCACAAACCCGCGGCGTGCGATCGCTGCCGCGACGGTATCGAGATTCGCATGCAAGTCCGAAGGAACGTCTGCCGCACGGGAAACTTCCCGAACGATCGGCATCCGGCCGTTGGCGTGCGAAATCTCGTACTCCTTCATCGGATCGGTGGACATAAATCGCTCCGCTCGCGACGCGGGCAAGACCCGCACAAGGCGCCTCGCGTCATCAGCGATATCGACGAGATCCGTGCTCTTTCCGCAGAAAAAGAGGGATCAGGCCCGCCTCGATAAGTGCCTCACGATCGGCTGTCGCTCCGGAGCGCAAGCGTTGAGTAACGCGAGCGCTCAACTACGCCAGTCGCGTTCGCAGCGATGCCACTTTCGGCTGCAGATTGCGACCCGGACAGGCCGTCTCCGCATCGGGCCACTCGCGATGGGTGTAGACGCGCGACTTCGACACGCGATAGGTCCGCATCAAGTCGCGGAGTACGCGATCGAGCGTCTTCATTTGCGCGGCGGTCGGTTGTTGCCGCTCAAAGTTTCCCATGACGAGAACACCAATGTTGCCCTCGTTGTGGTTCTTCACGTGTGCACCCTGCCAGCGGATCGCGCGCCCCTGCCACAGCGTTCCAGAGCGGTCAATGATCAAGTGGTAACCAATATCCGCCCAACCCTTGCCGCGATGCCCCATGCGGTAATGGTCGATCCGCGCAGCCATACTCGCCGTGTCGGTTGCGTAGACGAGATCGTCGAGCCCATCGTGATGGACCGTGATCGACGTCACTGGCAACATCGGGTTCAGGTTGGCGAAATCCGGCGGCGCCTTCGCCCAAAGGTATCGAGGCTTTGCCCACGGAAGCGCCGCATCGCCGACAGGATTGGTTTCACCGATCGGCTTGGATGTTTCGCGCGGCGGCTTCGGCGCGGGCTTCACGGCAACCACCGGCGGCTTCGATGTCGCGGGGACATCCGACCACTCTGGCGGCGGAATCCGTGCAGCGCGCGTCGTGGCGGAGCACGCCGCCATGGCAAGCGCGAAGGACCCGAAGAAGGATCCAAGCACGGCGGATTGCAGGAACCTGCGCCGCGAGGATGTCGAGCCGGAGTCCTCAAGCGAAAAAGCGTTACGCGACGTGCGCAAATCACCAAATTCGCCGCGAGCGATCGCTTGTTCAAGCAACACCATGGGCGGCGTTCCCGCGTTCGACTCGAGATTCAGAATTGGGTCGCGTGGCTCCATAGTTCCTTCCATGGCTCGCTTGATCGCGGAATCGCCGTTCGGTTTGTCGTTTCGTTCATGAAACGGCTCGCGGAACGCTGTTCGTCGGGATTGCGACCTCACCGCGCGTATGCGTAGGCAGTGCGTGTTTCCCAGAATCCGTCCTGGGAGCAGCAGTGTAGTGACAGACGACGCAAGACATCGGCCCGAGCGACCTCTCCACGCGCAGGTGTGAACGACCTCTCCACGCGCAGGCGTGAACGACCTCTCCACGCGCAGGCGTGAACGACTACGTCACGCGCAGTCGCGAGTGACTCCCTACGCGACGAAACGTCTCCGGTTCGAGTTCCCATGGCGATGGGCAGCAATGCAGCGGCCTCGACCAAAACGTGAAGCGGGAGTCCGACCGAGGCCCGCTGAGATTTTCACGAATTCCCGAGGATTTTCATGGGTTTTTCGACCCGCTCACCTTTCGCGCACACCGCAACGGAGCGGGCGAAAATCGCCCATTTTTGGTAGGATCCTGGGCCCGCTGGAGCGCTCCGTTCCAACACCTCGCCGGACGCTTTCCGGTGCGGCTTCCGGGCCCTTTCGGACGACTGAAAGATGAGCGAAACGACCCAGATTCCATCTCCATCGCCGGCGGCGCTCCCAGCGGACGCCGCGAACTACACGTCGGAGTCGATTCAAGTGCTCGAAGGCCTTGAGGCGATCCGAAAGCGACCCGGCATGTATGTCGGTGGAACGGGCCTCAACGCGTTGCATCACCTCGTCTACGAGTGCGTCGACAACGCGATTGACGAGGTGATGGCGGGTTACGCGACCACAGTGACGGTTCGCATTGGCGTCGATGGTTCGTGCACGGTGATCGACGACGGCCGTGGCATGCCCGTCGATCCGATGAAGCACGAGAATCCGACGATCAACGGGCGTCCAGCAGTCGAAGTCATCCTCACGGAAGTTCACGCGGGCGGAAAGTTCGGCGACAACGCGTACAAGGTCTCGGGCGGTTTGCACGGCGTCGGCGTGAAGTGCGTCAACGCACTGAGCGAATGGACCGAAGTCGAAGTCTTCAAACACGAGAAGACGTACCACATCGGTTTCGCGCGCGGCGAAGTGACGAAGCCTCTTGAACTCGTCGAAACCCTCGCGAAATCGGCGGCAACGGAAAAGCGGACAGGTACGCGCATCTCGTTCTTACCAGATGCGCAGATCTTCCCCGACACGGAATTCCGCTACGAAACGCTGGAAAGTCGTCTGCGTGAACTCGCGTACCTGAACCCAGGCGTGCGCATTCGACTGGTCGACGAACGCGTCGACGCGAGCGGTCAACGACGTGAAGCTTCGTTCTATAGCCCCGATGGAATCGGCGGCTACGTCGCATGGCGCAATGAGCAGAAAACCACGCAAAGTCCGGTGATTTCGTTCTCTGCCGATGACAACGAGCAATCGCTGCGCTTTGATTTCGCGATGCAGTATGTCGATTCGAGCCAAGAGCTCACGCTCGCGTTCGGCAACAACATCCCGAATCGCGACGGCGGCACACACGTGCAAGGTTTCAAGGCTGCGCTCACGCGCGTTGTGAACGGCTACGCACGCAAGAACAACTTCCTCAAGGATCTCGTGCCTTCGGGCGACGATTTGCGCGAAGGGCTCGTCACCGTCGTCAGCGTGAAACTGCCGAACCCGCAGTTCAATAATCAAACCAAAGAGAAACTTCTCAACCCTGAAGTCGAAGGCTTCGTTTCGAACGCGATCGCCGAGAAACTCGGCGCATGGCTTGAGGAACATCCGAAGGATGCGCGTGAGATTTGCATGCGCGCGGTGCTCGCAGCACAAGCACGTGAAGCAGCTCGCAAAGCACGCGAACTCATCAAGCGCAAGGGCGCGCTCGATTCAGGCGGCATGCCGCACAAATTGAGCGACTGCTCTTCGGACGACGTCGAGAAAACCGAACTCTTCATCGTCGAAGGTGATTCCGCAGGCGGCTCTGCGAAGGGCGGCCGCGATCACGTCCATCAAGCGATTCTTCCGCTGCGTGGAAAGTTGCTCAACGTTGAAAAGGCGCGCCTCGACAAGGTGCTCGGCTTCGAAGAAATTCGAACGCTCATTCAGGCGCTTCAATGCGGCATTGGTGAAGAGTTTGATATTGCGCGACTTCGCTACGGCCGCGTCATCATCATGACCGACGCCGATGTCGACGGCTCGCACATTCGCACGCTCTTGCTCACGTTCTTCTTCCGACAAATGCCGGAACTCGTGCGACAAGGCAAGATCTTCATCGCGCAACCGCCGCTCTACCAGATTTCGCGTGGGAAACAGGCGACGTACGTTCTCAACGACAAGCGCATGAACGAGAACCTCGTTGACCTTGCGCTTGGTCATGCAACGTTCGCCGTGCGTGATGCGCAGGGCGCGACGACGCACACCGTTGCGGGCGACGAGATTCGCCGCATGGTTCGTGCACTCGAACGACTCGATGAACTCGTCTCGGTTTCGCAGCGCCGCGGCATCGCATTCACCAAGTTGCTCTCGATGCGCAGCTCCGACCCCACAGGAAAGAGCCGACTTCCTTCGTGGCACCTTGCTTGGCCTGAAGGAGATCTCCTTTTCTTTGGCGAAGCGGAAGCGCGCGCGGCTCTCGCGACGCAAGATCTCGTGCTCGATGACCTCGTCACAAGCGAAATGAAGGTCGATCGCCGACGTATCGCAAGCCTCCGCGAACTCCACGAGAACCGCGAGATCGAGCGGATCATGGGGCAACTCGCGCAATGGCATATCGACATCGCCGACTGGGATCGCGTCCAAGTTGAAACCGTGACCGGCGAGAAAGAACCGACGCGCTACGCGTGGCTCGTCGAGAACGCGAAGGGGGCGAAGTCGAGTGCATCATCGGCGACACCGAAAGGTGAGGATGCCGAAGAAGAGAGCGAGCGGCCCGCCGCGCGAGAGGGCGCAATTGTCGAAGCCGCAAGCGTGCCTGGCATCGTGCGCGCGCTGCTTGAAGTTGGTCGACGCGGCATCGAAGTGAAGCGCTTCAAAGGTCTCGGTGAAATGGAAGCCGAGCAACTTTGGGAAACGACGATGGACCAGTCGCGCCGCACGCTCGTGCGCGTCACGCTCGAAAGCGCGAGTGAAGCCGACACGCTCTTCACGCTCTTGATGGGCGAAGACGTCGAGCGCCGACGCGCGTACATCGAGAAGCACGCGCTTGAAGTGAAGAACCTCGACGTGTGAATTAGAGCGCTCGCGACGTGGTTTGAGCGCTCGCAACCTGCTTCGCAACTTGCTCGCTCTGGCGTGATTCACGCCAAAGGGAGCCGCCGCAGCGGCGACCGCAAATCGCAAACAACGCCCCGGTGCCCTGAGGATTCACTCCGAAGGGCACAACCAGAGGGAGCCGCCGCAGCGGCGACCGCAAATAAAACGGGCTGCCGAGGTATCCACTGAGGGTTCCTCGACAGCCCGTGCATTTCAACGAAGCGTTCGACTCACTTCTTCGCGAGGCACTCATCCACTGCTGCGCGAATCGCTGCCTCGTCGCTCGGATGGAGGCCAGCCTTGAAGACCTTGCCTTCCTTGTCGAGCACGGCAACAAACGGAATTCCACGGATTCCAAAGTCGTTGTTGAAGACGTCTTCAGCGGTCATCGCAACCGTCCACGTGACGCCCATGTCCTTCATGAACTCCAACGTTTCCGCGCGTTCCTTCGCAACATCGCCTTCACACTGAACACGCTCGCGCTTCTGATGCGCGACCATGCCTTGCACGCTCGTGATGCCGACGATTTCCACATCGGTCTCGGGGTAGTGCTTTCGCATCTCGGCGACCTGCGGGAAGCTGCCGACGCATGGGCCGCACCACGTTGCCCAGAAGTCGAGCACAACAACCTTGCCCTTCAGGTCAGCAATCGACTTCCACGGCGCACTGCCATCGGCGCGTGACACCCATTCGCACGTCAGCGTGGGGCATGCAAAGCCGATGAGTTCACCGCGACCCGCCGCGCCATTGACCGACTTGATCAAGCGCTCAAGCACCTTCTTCTCGCGACCATCGACCTTCGCTTCCTTCGCTTGAAGCGCGGCGACGACCTGGGTTCGGATGGCTGTGGCCTTGTCCTTCGGGAGTGCAGCGCTGCAGGCGCGCAGGTAGCCACCGGAAGCCGCCATGAGCGAGAGCGGCGCATCGGCGTTGAACTTCGCGGCGAGCGACTCGAGTACAGCCGCGTGCGGCTTCAGTGCGTCTGCCGACGCTTCACTGGCCGAGTCGAGAACTGCGGAACCCTCTTCAGAACCCACGGCTTCCGCGAAGCCAGGATGCCCGAGGAGCGCCGCAAATGCCGTTGGATCAGGCGCAGTCATCGTGAGCATTTTCGCCTGCACCGTCGCACGGAATCCTGCGGCGGTTGGCTCCTTCGCACGCTCGTTCAGCACAGCGACATATCGCTCGGTCGCGGCCGGAGAAAGTCGCAGGACGGGTTCGATCGCGGCAAGCCGCTCGGCATCGAGCGTTGCGAGATCCATGCCGGCGAGCATCGCGTCAACCTTTTCCGCCACACGAGCTTGGAACGCCACCATCTTCTCTTGGGTTGGCTCGCCGAGCGTCTCGTACTCCTTCTGGAGCGTTTCGAACAGTGCGCCGACCTTCTCTTGAAGTTCGGCGGCGGATGGCGTACCCGCTGCCTGCGTCGCGGGCGCGGCGGGTGCGGCGGGTGCGGCGGGTTTCGTGTCCTGCACAACGGGCATGGCCATCGTTGCGGTACCGAGTGCGAGAGTTGTCACAAGCGGGAGAATCGCGAAATCGAACATGAGGGGCTCCGAAACGTCAAAAACTGACAGCGAAGAGAGAGTGAACTGTAGATGCCTCAATCGGCAGAATCAGGCTCGTTTCGGGAAGAAGTCTTGGCAAACCGGAAGTCTGCTGCGCCGGAGGCTCCCGAAGCACCTCTGGCATCGATTCCGTCAGGACGCGAGGCCACGCCTCAGGACGCATCCGGTGCAGCGTTCGACGAAGGGCGGACCGCGTTCCTCGGGTCAATCTGCGCCTTCCGCGCGGCCGCGATTTCCGCCCACGCCGACTGTGCCTGCGCGAAGAGTTTGACAAGCGATTCGCGTTCGACGCGGCGGCGGCACTGGTCGATCGCGTCCTCCGAAGTCCACGAGTTCGCGGCCTGATCGTCGCGCGCAGAGGCTTCGGCTGTTCCGTAGACAAAGCCCGTTCGCACATCGATGAACGCCAAACTCGCGGTCGAGTTGACGACGGCGCTCTTCGTCGGTGCGAGCCCGAGTGTCACCAAACCGAGCGCGCCCGGCGAGAAATCATCGACGCGGAATGTCGTATCGATCGTGTAGAGCGCGAGGATGTCGGCATGCAAACTTGCGGCGCCTTCGCGCAATGCAAGCATGCTCGAGAAGGGCTCGGAATCGTTTCGGGCCTGCGGCACGAGTACGGCGGTGAGTCGCGTGATCGCGCGGATTTCTGGCCATTTGGCGATCTGCTGCGTGTCTTCAGGAAGTTCGAGATCGTCGGCGGTCACGATGGAGACGCCGCCACGTCGCACCCCTGCGACGGAGCGCGAGGAGTAGTAGCCCTCTTGCACACGAACGAGCGCAATCGTCGCGGGAATCGGGCTCTCCGGCTGTGCTTTCAACTTCTCTGCGATCGTCGGCGCTGTCATTTCGCCGATCGGCGCCGGCCCGCCCGGAGTGCGGTAGTACGAAGTGCAGGCTGGGGCGGTGGCCAAGAGAAGCGACGCAACGCCGAGCCGCACCAACTTGATTCGGGTGATGGACGCGCGATGAGAAGTCAACATGCGTGCGCCGACGCGCGTGGAACATTCGGTATTCCGTCGAAAGCCTGAAAAATCCAACCAAAATCACGCGACGGCGCACGAGGTCAAAAGTACCGCGCGCGTAAATGCCGCACAACACCACCAAGCCAAGCCAGAGCGAACCTGACTGGCCATCGCAACGGCCAAACGCGCAACGCGCCTCGCCTGCCCGTTTTTCAACTCGAGACCTTATCGCCCCCGTTAGGGCACCACCAGACGCCAGACTCTCGACAAGAGTCGACCGTCACTTTCGACCTCACTATCGCCGCGAAGACCAATCACAAGCGATGACTCCACAACCTCCACCGCACAAGAGGCGAAGGTGACAGCGTTAAAAATGTCCCCTTTCGCGACGGTTCGAAACTTGGAATCTCGGCTCCATGCAACAAGCCGTGCGAGGGAGATGCTCTTGGGTACCTCTGTGGTGACGGTTGGATTCAACTGACGGCTCACGAACTCAGGAGGTCCATCCATGCGAAACGCAACGAGACCATGCCCAGAGATGCACGAGACGAAAGGACTGTCGAAGGCGCACCACTGCACCTGCGTATTCACGATTGTTG
>JAIYCA010000373.1 GCA_027488265.1 Planctomycetaceae bacterium | reverse complement strand
CTGAAGCGAAGCTTCAGCAGCCCGCCAGTCGCGAGCGCTCATCGTTCTCGCGGTCGCCGCTGCGGCGGCGACCTTTGGGGTCATCCACGCCAAAGCGAGCGAGAGCGGGCACCTGAAGCGAAGCTTCAGCAGCCCGCCAGTCGCGAGCGCTCAAACCACGTCGCGAGCGCTCAAACACGTCCCTTAATGCCGCACATCCTTCGCGCGGCCTGCGCTCATGCGGTCAACCGGCATGAACACCAGGCTCACACGCTCCGCGAACAAGCGTCCAAGACGCTGAATCTCTGCGGACAGCACCGGTGTCACGCCACCCGTCGACTTCGTCGCCTCGGCCAATCCTGCGGCGTCCGACTGGAAGTGCCAATCGACCCCCACGACCCACGGACCGAGACACCAGGCGGCAAACTTCGCACCCGGAGTCGACGCGAGACCGCGACCGCCTTCAGGGAGTTTCGTGACACACTCGTCGTTCCAGACGACCTGCTCGCCCCACCAACGCTGTCCAGCGAAGAGCGGCTCTTCGCGACCAGCGCCGAGCGAAACCTTGACCACGCCACGTTCGGTGCATGAGCCAACCTCACCACCAAGCGCACGCGCGACGAGTCGTGAGCCCGCACCAATGGCAAGCACCGGGATCTCCGCCTTCACGGCTTCACGAACGAATGCCTCGATCGCGGGCGTCGACGCGCCACTCGACGCCCCACCACCGGAAACGATGACACCGTGGACCTCATCGAGATCGAGCGGCATCGAGCCCGCTGTTTGTGCGTCGATGTGCTTGAGCTTCTGACCGAACTCGCGCAGCGTGTGCCCGAGGTTCGCCAGATTGCCGTACGCGTCGAGTTCGAACGAGTAGATCGCCATGTCGGAGAGATCCCGTCTCTAAAGGCCTGATTCGTGCAGGTGAGTTGTGCAGAGCGACGTGCGCGTTTCCGCGTGATTAGACGCGCGGACCAGCAGCGATGACTTCAGCAGTCATCTTGAACTTGCTCTCGTTCTCACGGAACTTCTTCGCGAGTTCGGTCGCCTTCGCGTCGTACGCTGCCTTGTCAGACCACGTGTTGCGTGGGTTCAAGACTTCCGCAGGCACGCCTTCAACGGCCGTTGGCATTGAGAGACCGAAGATCGGATGCGTTTCGAAGGACGCCTTCGCAAGCGAGCCATCGAGAATGCGCGTGACAAACGTGCGCGTGTACGCGAGCTTGAACCGATTGCCGACGCCGTACGGGCCGCCAGTCCAGCCGGTGTTCAAGAGCCACACGTTCGCGCCGTACTTCTTGATGCGCTCGGCGAGCATTTCCGCGTACACCATCGGAGCGCGCGGGAGGAACGGCCCGCCGAAGCACGGCGAGAAGTTCGGCTGTGGTTCCTTGACGCCAGCCTCGGTGCCCGCGAGCTTCGAGGTGTAACCGTTCAGGAAGTAGTACATCGCCTGCTCAGGCGAGAGTTTGGACACTGGCGGCAGCACGCCGAACGCGTCCGCCGAGAGGAAGACGACGTTCTTCGGGTGACCAGCAACCGAAGGGATCTTCGCGTTGGCGATGAACGACACCGGGTACGTCACACGCGTGTTTTCAGCCTTCTTCGCGCTGTCGTAATCCGGCACGCGCGTGACTGGGTCCATCACGACGTTCTCAAGCACCGAGCCGAAACGAATTGCGTTCCAAATCTCGGGCTCGCCCTCCTTCGAGAGCTTGATGCACTTCGCGTAGCAACCACCTTCAACGTTGAAGACGCCGGCGTCAGACCAACCGTGCTCGTCGTCACCGACGAGGTCGCGGTTTGGATCGGCCGAGAGCGTGGTCTTGCCCGTGCCCGAAAGGCCGAAGAAGAGCGCGACATTCGAAGGATCCTTGCGATCGACGTTGCACGAGCAGTGCATCGGGAAGACCTTCATGTCGGGAAGGTCGTAATTCATCGCGTAGAAGATCGACTTCTTCATTTCACCGGCATACTCGGTACCGACGATGACAACCGTCTTCTTCTCGAGGCTCTGCACAATGCCGATGTGCGTCTTGAGGCCGAATTCCGCCGGATTCGTGATCTTCATGCCGCAGGCATTGATGATCGTCCAGTCAGCCTTGAACGATGGCATCTCCGCTTCGGGCACGTTGATGAAGAGGGTCTTTGCGAAGAGCGAGTGCCACGCCTTCTCCGTGAAGACACTGACCTTGAGGCGGAACTTCGGATCCGCTCCGGCGTAGCCGTCGAAACGGAAGATGTCACTCTTTGCGCTGAGGTGCTTGAGCGCTGCGGCCTTCAACTTCTCAAAGTGCTCCGGCGAAACTGGCTGATTGACTTTGCCCCAGTTGATGTTTCCGTGGATTCCCGCGGTGTCCTCGAGGAACTTGTCGTCGGGGCTACGGCCGGTACGTTCACCTGTGTCGCATTGCAGCGCGCCGTTTGCCGCGAGCTGACCTTCGCCGCGGGCGAGCGCAAGTTCAACGAGCGTGGCAACAGACAAGTTGGCGTGAACCTTGGCGGAACCGAACTCAACCGGAAGCGTGGACATGGCCATGTGTGGTGATCTCAAACGGAACGAAAGATAAGGAGCGAGTGACACCTCGCTCAAACCCAGTCGTGGACTGAGCCGAAGGGGCGGATACTAGCACAGCCGCGAGGCGCTCAACGTCGCCGCAAGGTCCGAGACTTGCGGTTCAACCGCAACACGATTGACCGGAAAGCGCATGAGCGGTATTGTTCCCGCCTTCCGGAGACCATAGCTCAGTTGGTAGAGCACCGGATTGTGGTTTCGGCTGTCGCGGGTTCGATCCCCGTTGGTCTCCCTTGTTTGAGCGCTCGCGACTTGCGGGCGGCTGAAGCTACGCTTCAGGTGCCCGCTCTCGCTCGCTTTGGCGCGTATTGCGTCAAGTTTGAGCGATCGCAACTTGCTCGCTCTGGCGGGAATGGCGCCTTGTTTGAGCGCGAGCAACCTGCTTCGCCATTTTGAGCGCTCGCGACTCGCTTCGCTTTCGCTCGCTTTGGTGCAGATTGCGCCACGTTTGAGCGCTCGCAACTTGCTCGCTTTGGGGTAGATCATGCCAAAGGGAGCCGCCGCAGCGGCGACCGCGTTAACACCAGCCGCCGCATGCTCGACCTGAAGTGATTAGCCTGTTCGAATGCGATTTCACGCCCTTCAAACGAATCCGGCCTGGATGGATATCGCGGCAAACCGATCCGCGATCAACAAGCAGGTCGCGGAACTCCACCCCGACGCCGGTGACTTCATCGTGCTGCCAGAGATGTGCGAAACGGCATGGACCTCGGACTCTGCGCTCTGTCGCGCCACCTATAAGCGCGATGGCTGGAACTCCACCGCTTGGCTGACCGAGCTCGCGCAGCGAACGAGGTGCTGGATCCAAGCGGGCCTCGCGCAACCTGTCGAAGGCGGCAAACTGGCAAACACGGTCGCGATCGTGTCACCAACCGGCGATTGCAAAGCCATCTATCGCAAGAACTTCCTCTTCCCAAGCGAACGCGAGAGCTACGCGCACGGCACGCAACTCGCGCTCGTTGACCTCGGG
>JAIYCA010000038.1 GCA_027488265.1 Planctomycetaceae bacterium | reverse complement strand
GCGGGAATTGATCGATCTGCACGATCTCGAGCGTTGCCGAACTCCAGCCGCCGATCACGTCGATGTCGCGCGTCGGTCGCTGCACCGCGCCGATGATCCCAAGGGCGGTGCCGCCGCAGACGATCCAGTCGACAGGCTCCGCGCCCTCGATCGCGAGTGCGTCGTTGAGCTCACGGAGCAGTGGATGGGTGGCAGCGGGGTCGATCATGGGAGTTGTCTCGGGTGGAACAGTAGACTCAGATGCGTAAAAGTGGAAGTTTAAGTTCTACAAGTACGCACTCAAACGCCACTAAATGTCTCATAACCGATCTCTGATCCGCAGGGAGCGTGATTGGGGCGAGCCGATCGGCGCGGCGTGCGGCGGCTGTCCGCAGTGTCACCGGTTCCGAAACTCCCTTGTGTTCATGCCGGAGCGCGGATCGTGGCTGGCATCGCAGGGGCCTCACCCACGGGGGGCAAAGCCCTGTTTAAACCCTTGTTCAAACCCTTGTTCAAACCCTTGTTCAAACCCTCGTTCAAACCCTCGTTCAAACCCTCGTTCAAACCCTCGTTCAAATCTCGAATTGCCTGTCCCGTACTACACCCCGCGCTCATTCGCGATGGTTCCGGGTTCGTGCGCGCATTCGAGCGTGGAGGGGGCGGCAGCGACCACCGACACATTCACCGACACATCCACCGCCTGCTCAACAGCCGCAACTGCGCGCTCTATCGAGCGTGGATGGTGATGCTGCCCGCAACGGGTGTTCTGCCCAAGCGACGCGCGGAACATGACGCCTCACTAGAGGGACGCGAGTGAGCGACGACACATCGCCAAGCGTTCAGCGATTCATGTGCTTACTCGTTCATGCGCTTGTCTTCATTATGCGCCTGCCTTCATCATGCGCTTGACTTCATCACGCGTCTGACTTCGTCATCATGCGCTCCATCGCGCGATCCATCGCGCGGCGGTAGATCCATGCGCGCTCGGATGCGTCTTGATGCGCCGCGCCTTCCTCGAGCGCCTTCGAGAGATCGGCTTTCGCATTCGCGCTGATCGCGTCCTCGCCGAGGAGCACCACCGATGCGATCGCGAGTTCGTAGAGCGCCGCGCACGACGCAGTGTCGCCCGCGTTGAAGCGGGGGACGCCGCGCTCGATCGCGAGTTCGAGAATCGCGGCTGCACGCTCCGCGCGTTGTTCGCGCGACGACGACGCGGTCGCGTCTGGCGTCGCGCGTGCCGCACTCGGCGCGGGAAGGACGCGATCGATCACATGCATGACGCCGTTCGCTGCCTCGATGTCCGCAACCAAGATGCGTGCGCCGGCGACCGTGATATCATCAGCTGACAGCGCGAATTCCACAGTGCCGTCGCCCATCAGCGTGCGCGCCGAACCCTGCGCGAGCATCTCTTCGCGCCGAATCGCCGTTGGCAGCACATGGGCCGCGAGCACCGCTGTCAGCGCGGGTCGATCTTGAAGCAGCGTCTTCAGCGCGTCGGCAGGGATCGCCGCGAACGCTTCATTCGAAGGCGCCAGCAACGTCCATGGCCCCGAATTCTGCGCGCCGAGTTGCGGGCCCAAACCCGCAGCGTCGATGGCGACGCGGAGCGTGGCAAATCGTTCGTCCTTTGCGACGATCTCTTCGATACTTCGAAGTTCTGGCAGCATCACGCCGTCGATCACGTGCACGAGCCCGCCATCGAATGCGACGTCGGTCGCGACAAGTCGCGCACCGTCGACCGAGAGCGCGGCCGGATCGACCTCGAGCGACTGCCCAGACAACGCCTTGAGCCGCCGGCGATCGAGCAACGCCGAACTCTCGAGCGGCTGCGCGACCACATGGTGCTTGAGGATCGCCTGCAGTGTCGACTTACCCTTGGCACTCGTCAGGAATTCGACTTGCTCTGGTGGGAGTTTGGCGAATGCCTCGTTGGTCGGCGCGAAGATGGTGAGCTTCGCGTCCTTCGGAAACTCGATCTCTGCAGCCTTCACAAGCGCGAGCAGCGTGGTGAGGTTCGCCTTCGTTGCAACGGAAGCAAGTGAGCCAGCCGACGAAGACTGCGCCGAACCCCGCGACGAATCCTGCGCCGCGCGATCAGCCGCAGCCGCACTCTTCGGGCGGATCCAGTCGATCTCGATCGCAAACGGTCCTTCCTTCTTGTCTGCGAGTGTGATGCCCACCGACTCGATCGAAGCCGCATCGAGCGCGGGCGCATTCCGCATGCGCTGACCAAAGCTGTTCGCGACGCACTGGTCGAAGGGAACCGAGACTTCGATCCATTCATCGGCCTTCGTTTCGAACACGCTCTGGTAGCCGCCGGCCATGATCCTGAGCTGTGAAGAGCGAATGTCGCACTGGTACGAGCGACCGTCACCCTTCACGCGAAGGACGAGCCCCGTCGTTCCGGCGAAAGTTCCCTCGGGGACCGCCGTACGGATCTGCGAGAAGCCACCGTTGTTCTCGAGCGAGAGTTCGCCCGTGAAGCGCAGCGTGCCGCCTTCGCCCGCCGCGATTCTGCCGGTCGAGAGGCCGCCCATCACGCCATCGAGGACGGTTTGCCATCCCTTGGTGCCGCTGTCGAATTCGAGGTTCGAGGTACGGCTTGATGCTGGGCTCTGCTGCGCGACAACTGGGCTAGCGGCGCAGACGAGAAGGGTGGCGAACATCGAGGCAAGTGAGGTCGTGAACTGTGGCATGAGGCGGGAGGCTTCGCCCGTTCTGCCTCCTTGGATGCCGAATCTGAGGAGCGGGGCACTTCCCGCAGTCGTGTCCTGCAGTCGTGGTGGTTTCGGAGACGCAGAACTCTCGCCCGACGCCTTGCTGTGCTCGGGCGCGGGCTTCAAGCCGCGGCACGCTCCCCCAACAACGCCTCAAAGACGCCGCAGTGACGCCTCAACGACGCCTCAACGCCTCCTCAACGACGCGCCAACGACGCCTCGACTGCTCTCGACTTCACATCAACCTCACCCCGGCCTCGTTCGACGGCTGCCGCGTGGACCGAATGATGCGCAGGCAGCAGGGTTGGCGTGAGTGCGATGACGGCGAAAGGTCGGAGGTTGATGCACGTCACGCAGTTCAGATGGATGGAGTCGACATGAAGCTGCGGTTGACGCATGCACGCGTCGTGCGTCCAAGCGCATGACGAGGGCGAGAGCGCATGCGTGGTTGCATCATTGGTCGCATGCGTGGTCGCATGGACTTACCTCAGACGCGCCACCTGTTTGCAGACTGGATCGGGTCGCCTCAACGCTGCGTGGTCCAACCGTTGAGCACCTGGCCGAGGTCTTCGCCGTCAGTCGTGCCATCGTTATTGAAGTCGTACACCGACTGGCCTCCCCACCAGTGGAAGACGCCAGAGATGTCCGCAGCATCCACCACGCCGTCGAGGTTCCCGTCACCCGGAACCGCAGCGCCCGCCTGAAGCAGATTGCGGGCGTAGGTGTCGAGCGCAGTGAAGGCAGCCTCTGCCTCGGGTGTCAGCCGAGTATCGGCGCACGCGGTGTCGGAAAGGAGGTTCGCGCTTGGGTAATCGATGCCGCGGCCACCAAGGACATCGGCGAAGGGCGCGGTGGTGAGGTCGTAGAACTCGTAGGCGCAGACCTTGCCTTGGTCGCAGCTCGGCAGCTCCTTCACGATCAGCTTGTAGCGCCCGTCGGTGACGGCAAGGGCCGCGGGAGAGACGATGCCCCAGCCCGTTCCGGCCTCGCCCGAATCACGCAGGTCGCAGCAGGTCGCGTAGCCTTCGTACCAGTCTCCGCCGTGGAGTTCGCAGACGGCCTGCCCCGGGAAGATCGCGTCGGTGCAGGTCTGCAGCGACTTCAGCACACACGCGCGGAACATCCCGCCTGGGAAGGACAGGTTGGTGCCGTTCTGGGTGAAGTTGAACGCGCGCACCGCGGGAGCGTTCGGATCGCGCAGGTAGCCGACCATGCTCTCCGCGTCGAGCGCGTGCGATGTCGGCACGGTGGCGCGGACATCGATGCCTGCGACCTCGCCGAAGAGCTGGTAGAGGTCGGCGACGTTGACCATCGCGTCGACCGAGCGGCCGGGCGACGCCACGCCCGCGCCGGCGACGACGAGCGGAACGGACACGCCCGACTGGTTCACATAGCCCTTGGCCTGGTACTTGTTGTACGGAAGGCGCACGACGGGCCCGTAGCTGCCGTTGTCGCCGACGACCACGACCAGCGTGTTCGGATCGGTGAGCGTGACGCCGTTGCCGGACCACGCGGCGAAACCGCCGTCGACGAGCATGCGTCCGATCTCGCGGTCCGACGCCGAGAGCATCG
>JAIYCA010000068.1 GCA_027488265.1 Planctomycetaceae bacterium | reverse complement strand
GTGCGCGTAGGGCCTGCGATGCTACAGATCGCCCCGATGAAAAAGGCGGTTTCGTGCGAGGAAACCGCCCTTCTTTACATGCGTTTCGGACGTAGCACGCGAGGTGCGTGCATCAATCCTCAGAGAGTTCAACCGTCCAGTATGCCTCGTCGAGGAATGCCTTCCATGACTCGTACTTCGGGCTTCCGAGTCGGATCGAAATCGCGGGATTGCGTTTCGGCTTGATCGGTGTGCGAATGAGTCGCATGCCTGCTTGTTCGGGCGTGCGGCCGCCTTTGCGGGCGTTGCATTTCACGCACGCGCAGACAAGATTCGTCCACGCATTGCCGCCGCCTTGGACGCGCGGCTTCACGTGATCGAGTGTGAGTTCTTTCGTGGCAAACGTTTTGCCGCAGTATTGGCAGAGATTTCCGTCGCGTGCGTAGATGTTGCGACGGTTGAGTTTGACTTGTTCGCGCGGCAATCGGTCGTAGCCGAGCACTCGCACGATCTTCGGTACCGCAATCGACAAGCGCGACGTACGCACCCAATCGTGTTGGTTCAATTCGAACTCGCGGCGAAACTCCGAGAGTTCTGTCCACGTCGAAAATGGGTACGAGACGTACGAGCCATCTTCGACCGCGATGACTTCGGCGATTTCTTTCGCGAGTAAGACAAACGCGCGACGCGCGTCGATGACGCGAATCGCGCTGTAAAAACGATTGAGAACAAGAACCTTCGCGTCGAGACCGACGCTTGGATTTCCGAGGACTCCGTTCGCAACTCCACTCGTGAGCGCTGACATGAGGACTCCTGTCGGGGAGATCGCACGCGGGCCCCATCGGGGCAGACGTGAGATCGGGATCGCGGCATCCGTTCCGCTTGAGAGGGAAGTCTACCCCCGCCGAGAACCTCGGCAAATCGCTTGTGAAGTTTCTGTGCGTACGCGGCGGAGGCGCGGATGCACGCCGTGGCCCGCTGCGCGACCGTCACAGACCAAGCAGCGCGCGCTGCGCGGCGAGGTCGCCAGGCAAGAGCACCATCGGCGTGGTTGGCGGGACATACTCCGCGATCAGACGCGAGATCAACGGCGCGGGCAGGCGGCCTTGACCAAACGGAACCACGTCGAAAAGGCCCGATTCTGCGGTGTTTGCGCTTTCACGGACATCCGCAAGCAAGACACCCGCCGCCACGGGCCCGAGGTGGGCGAACATGCGGACAAGATGGTCTTCCGCGTCGCGAAGCATGCTCGGTGCGACGAGATCTGCGGGCGAAAGTAGCACTTCAAACGGGCCACCTGCCCGATCGCGAAGCATTTTGACCGACGAATGCACGTCGCTCAGGACATGGCGATGGTGTGGTCGGAAGCACAGAGTGCGGCGATGGTGGTGGAGTGCGGGCGCGATTTCATCGAGAAACGCGGTGAACCGCTCTTGGCCAGCGCGCATCCAAGTCCGCGGTTCGTCGCCGAACGCGTGATCTTCGGCAAGCGTGCCGCTCCACGACACGACGCGCGAGCCGGGCGATTCAGTATCGACCGCCCAGCCACCCGAGAGCGGATTGCCATCGACGAATGAGGCGAATGTCGTCGCTTCGCCCGAGGTCGACATCGCGACGTGCGCGCAGCAGGGCGCTTCCACGCCGATCATGCGCGCGAGAACCGCGGCGTCGTGCAAAAGGTAGACGGGACGTGCGGCAAGCTCGCTCATCTCATCGCCCCTCATAGACGCAGCGGCTCGTGCATGTTTCGCACACGATCACTTGCGTGAGCAAGGGCAGCGTGGGCTTCAAGCGATCCCAAATCCATTTCGCCAGCATCTCGGCGGTTGGGTTCTCGAGGCCTGTGATTTCATTGAGGCAGCGGTGATCGAGCGCGTCGTGGACCGGCGAGATCGCCTTCTTGATGTCGCCGTAGTCAACGAGATAGCCCTTCGCTGGATCCATTTCGCCTTCGACCACGACTTCCACGCGGAACGAATGCCCATGCATGCGACGGCACTTGTGGCCATCGGGGAAGCACGGGAGAAAGTGGGCGGCTTCGAAGGTGAAACTCTTGGCGAGGGTGACGCGCATCGGGCGGAGAGTGTAGGAGGAAAGGGTGGAAGGAAAAACACAACCGACCGCCGAAGCGGCCGGTTGGGTGTGATTGGTGTCTTGAAGTTCAATTCGGCGAGGCGAACGGGCGTCTCGCGAACCGAACTCCCGCGCAGGAAGTCCTTACGAACTCTGCTGCGCGAACTCAGCCTGCGACGTGCTTCAGGCCGCGGCGCTGATCGCGCAGACGACGGCTCTTGCCGAAGCGGTCGCGGAGGTAGAAGAGCTTCGCGCGACGAGCATCGCCACGACGGAGAACTTCGACCTTCGCCAAGCGTGGCGAGTTGACTGGGAACGAACGCTCGACGCCTTCGTTGGCGACGATGCGGCGCACGGTGATCATCTCGTGCACGCCACGTCCGGTGCGCGCGAGAAGCACGCCTTGGAAGACTTGGATGCGCTCCTTGTCACCTTCGATGATCTTGTAGTGGACGTCGATCGTGTCGCCGACGGAGAACTTCGGCAGATCAGCCTTGTTCTTGAGTTGGCTGGCAACGATGCCTTCGAGCACTGCGGTACGGTTGAGCTTTGCCATAAGTGAATCCTCATGCGCCTTCTGGCGCGGTTTGGCCGTGCAGTTCGTCGCCGATTTTCGGCGCGTTTGACCGCGTGGCTCGTGCAACATGCGTGGCGGGCTTGTGTGTGTTGGCCGCCGGCAGGGGTTGCGGGTTCGCGAGTGGATCATGCTGCAGGAGATCGGGGCGACGCATGCGCGTGCGCTCGATTCGCTGCTCGTCTCGCCATCGATCGACCGCTGCGTGGTCGCCCGACAGGAGGACGTCCGGCACGACGCGCCCGTTCCACTCGCGGGGACGGGTGTAGTGCGGACAATCGAGAAGATGTGCGCCCTCCGGCGTGCGCACGCTGAACGAATCCTCCGCCGCACTTTCCTCGTGACCGAGGACGCCTGGCTGCAGACGAGCCACGGCATCGATGAGAACCATCGCGCCGAGTTCGCCTCCGGAGAGGACGTAATCGCCGATCGAGATTTCGAGGGGGTTGAGTTCCTCGATCACGCGTTCGTCGATGCCTTCGTAGTGACCACAGAGAAGAAGCAGGCGTGGCTGTTGCGCCAACCATTCAACGCGCGGCTGCGTGAGTCGCTCACCTTGTGGGGTGAGCAGCACGCGCACAGCGCGAACGTCCGGCGACGAGTCTTGCGACTCGGCAGCCTGAACGGCGTCGAAGATGGGCTGGCACATCATCACCATGCCTGGACCTCCGCCGAACGGGCGGTCGTCGACCTTGTGGTGCTTGTTCGCCGCATGCGCCCGAATGTCGTGCACGTGGCACGAGAGGGCGCCCTCCGCGATCGCATTCGCAGGGATACTCGTTGCGAGAAATCCCGTGAAGAGATCGGGGAAGATGGTGAGCACGTCGATGCGCATGGGTCGCACGCGAATGAGTGTCACCGCTGCGGCGTTCGCGAGGTCGCGATCACGCTCGGCGTTTCTCTTTCAATCAGGACTTCTTGCCTGGAGTTGGATCCACGCCGACCTTCTTGAGAAGGTTCGCCGCGGTCTCAGATGGCTGTGCGCCAACGGAGAGCCAGTACTTCACGCGATCGGTGTTGAACTGGTATTGCGCGCCCGGCTTCGCACCTGGGTTGTACCAACCGAGGTTTTCGATCACCGCGCCGTCGCGGGGGTTGCGCTTGTCCATGGCGGACAGACGGTAGAACGGAGCATGGGCACGGCCCATGCGCTTCATACGGAGGACGACCATGTCGTCACCCTTTCATCAAAGGCGAGCCTCGGTCCCGTTCGTCTCATGACGAACTCAAGAAGACTCTGACGCCGTGTGGGACGGGAGTGACCGTCGTGCGCGGCGTCTTCGGCTCGCGGTTGCGAGTCGGGAAAGGTAGAGGAAACGTCGGGGCGATGCAATCGCGCGGGTTGCTTCGGATGGTCTCAGGCCATCATCGCGTCCGATACCTTCGATCGAACGCGTACGCCGACGTGCTTCTGCGCTGCAACGGTTGGCTCACGCGCCGCCGGCGGTGGATGCTCGGACGAGCCCCGCAAAGAACGACGCCCAGTAGAGGCCTGCGGTGGTTGTGACCTTCACACAGAGACCAGCGATCCCCGAGAACATCGCGATCAGCACGATGAAGAAGCCCCACTGTTGAACGCGTGGGTTGTGCATCCAGGTGTAGTAGGTGCGCGAGAAACCCGCGAGCACGCTGGCGCCGTCAAAGGGCGGCACCGGCAGCATGTTGAAGAGTGCCATCAGGCCGTTGAGCGATCCGCCGATGAACGCGAATTGCACGAGTCGATCGAGGAAATGGGTGTTGGTTCCGCTCATTTTGCCGCCGAGACCGAAGGCGATACCAAACGCGGTCCAGCAGAGAATCGCGAGTGCGACGTTCATCGCAGGTCCTGCGCCTGAGACCACGATGCGTCCACGTCGGCCCCATCGATACTTGCTTGGGTCGGTGGGCATCATGCCCCAGAAGATTCCAACGAGCAGCAGCATGAAGATCGACATCAAGCCCATGTGCACGAGCGGGTTCCACGTCATGCGCTGATAGACGCGCGGCGTGTCATCGCCTTGCCAAATCGCAGCCCAACCGTGCGCGAGTTCGTGCAGCGTGACCGACGCGATACCCCAGAAGACAAACGCAGCAGCGCCAGCGATGCCGAGCTCTTTGTAAAAACCGTAGACGCCGATGTCCATCGAGTGCGTTCCTTCTGTGTCTCGGTCTGTTTCTCGTCGCGCTATGCGTTACGCGACGCGGGGGCGAGGATAGCGTTCTCAACAAACATCGCGCGGCCATCGACGAATGTCGCAAGCACCTTCGGCAACTCGCGCGTCCAATCGATTTCGAAGGGTGATTGATCAAGTACGACGAAATCGGCCGCGCGGCCCGCGCGCAGCATTCCGCCGGGGAACCCCAGCATTTCTGCGGGAACGCGCGTGTACGCCGCGAGCGCTGCTTCGACGGAAATCGAGTGTTCCGTCGCGAACGGCCTTCCGTCGAGATCGAGTCCGGTCACGGCCGCCTTGATCCCAAGCAGAGGATCGGGCGACACAATCGGCCAGTCGCTTCCGAAGGCAAGTCGTGCGCCGTGCGCGAGTAGTGCGCGGAACGGGAAGAAGCGCTCGATGCGCGCAGCACCGAGTCGCGCGAGTGCTTGTCGCGCGTCGTCGGCTTTGTGTAGTGGCTGCATGCTTGCGAATCGGCCTGCCAGTCGTGGCACGTCTTCGCGTGCGAGCGTTTGCATGTGCTCGAGTCGCGGTGCTGGATGATCGGCGCACGCGTCGCACGCATCGAGAAGTTCGCGCGCGGCGCGATCGCCGATGGCGTGAATACTCGGCGAAAGACCGAGTTTTTGAACCGCCCGCATCCACGCCGCGAGTTCGCCGCGCAAGGTGTGTTCCATCGCGAGGCCGTCTGTTTGTGGAGCGTCCGCGTAGGGTTCGAGCATCCACGCCGTGCGCGAGCCGAGCGTGCCGTCGGCGAAAGTCTTCAGGCCGACGATGTCAAGGTAGGGATGCCCCGCGCGTGCCGCGGCGGGAAATGTCGGCGGCGCGTCGAGCGGCCAATCGCGATCAAGCACCGTCGCACGAATCCGGAAGGTCAGCGCATCAAGCGTCGGGAGATAGACGTCGTGAATATCAGAGAGATATTCCATCGATCCGCCGCCCGCGAGGCCGAGCGAGTGGAGGTACGCGCACGCTTTCGCGAGATTGGCGCGCTTGGCCGCGACCGAAGGCGCGGGAATCGCTGGGATCACGCGCTTCCACGCGGCTTGCTCGCGGAAGATCCCGCGCGCGGGCTCGATTTCACCGCCCGCAATCGGCGTGGTGTCGAGCAGTGCGAGCGCAGCACTGTTCACGACGCACGCGTGTTGATCCATGCGCCACGCGACGGCGGGTCGATCGCCCGCGGCCGCGAGCCACGAGAGATCGGGTGCATCGCCGCGCCAATCAGACTCGTTCCAACCGAAACCAACGAGCCACGCGCTGTCTTTGCCGGCCGAGCTTGCATGCGCGTGGTTGCCCGCGTGGACCGCGTGGACCGCTTGACCTTGCGCATCGAGAAGAGCCGCGTGTCGCGCGATCCGCGCTTCGAACTCCGCGCGCGTGCTGCAACCTGAAAGATCACATTGCGCGAGCGTTGCAGCGCCAAGCGTGACATGGAGATGCGCGTCGAGAAAAGCGGGGCACAAGAACCGCGTGCCGAGTTCGACGACTCTCCCAGTCGGCGGCGCGTCGACCGCAACGATGACGCCGCCGCGCATCGTGACCGACTGTGCCCGCGGATATGTGGGATCGGCCGTCCAAATGCGTGTGCCAACGAACGTGATGTCCTCATCCACGGACGCGCGAGATGCTGATGCTTCGAAGTGTGCGCCGTTTTGCGCAACTCGGTGTGCGAAGTCGGTTGCGGACTGCTGTGCGAACGCATCGAAAGGTTGCGGCGAGTTGGACATGGTCTCGTGCGTGCGGCTCGTGCGTGCGGCTCGTGCGTGCGGCTCGTTCGTGAGAAGGGCGTATGCTACGAGCCCGCGCCGCGCGTCGCACGGACTCTTCGCGCCGGGTTTGCGCACACGGAAAATGACACTCGGAACGACACTCCGATTTTGGTGAACACCATGCAATCTTCTCTCTCGAACTCGCGCGCTCCGCGCATGCTTTCGTCGCTCATCGCACCTCTCGCATTGGTCGCACTCGCTGGATGTGGCCAGTCGCCCAAGCCGCGCCCGCCGGCGCCAGTCGAGTCAACCGCTGCGTCGTCTTCACCGAGCGCGCCTGCGGCAACCGATGCCTCCACGACGGCAACCGCGTCTTCAGATCCGAAGACCGGCCCGACTTCCTCGCAGGCGTTCGCGCCGCGTCCGAAGACAGACGGCCCCAAAGTCGATCAATCGAAGTGGCGCACTTCAACAAGCGCAGACGATCCGACCGCGCTTGAAGTTGCGGGTTTGCGCGCGCCGAAGCCTTCCACATGGGTTTGGACGAAGCCGTCGATGCAGTTCCGAACGCTGCAGTACTCGGTGCCCGGTGCGGGCGATTCGACGAAGCAAGCCGAGTTGATCGTGAGTGTGTTCGTCGACGGCGACGGCGGACCACTCGATGCAAACATCGAACGGTGGCGCAATCAATTCCGCGCGGGCGACCGTCCGCCGGAGGCGAAGCGTTCTGCGAAAACTGTCGGGCCTCTCAAGGTCGAACTGATCGAACTCGCGGGTGATTATCTCGCGATGGGCGCGCCCGCGCCGAAGCGCGACTTCCTGCAACTCGCAGCGATCGTGCAAGCGGAAGGTCGCAACGTCTTCTTCCGGCTCGTGGGTCCAACTGAAACCGTCGAGGCGAATCGCGCCGACTTCGAGAAGCTCGTCGACGGCATCATGCCGGCGGATTGAGCCGCGGCGCTCGATGAAGCGACGCGCGCAGAATTGCCGCGTCGTCATACGTGACACCAACAAAAAGCCGCGCGATTGCTCGCGCGGCTTTCTTCTTGACGATTCGCACACGCGGCGATTACTTCGCAGCGAAGCACTTGTTCACTTCGTTCCAGTTCACAACATCCCACCACGCCTTCAAGTAGTCGGGGCGGCGATTCTGGTAGTGGAGGTAGTACGCGTGTTCCCACACGTCGCAGCCGAGGATCGGCGATCCCGTGCAATCCGAAATGCCCTTCATCAGCGGGTTGTCTTGATTTGGCGTTGAGCAGATCGCGACCTTGCCGTCGGGCATCTTGCAGAGCCAAGCCCAACCTGAACCGAAGCGGCCCGCGCCAGCGGCTGCGAACTTCTCCTTGAAGCCGTCCATCGAACCAAAGGCCGCGTCGATCGCGGCCGCGAGTTCCGCGCTCGGTGCGCCGCCTTGACCCTTCGGTGCCATCCACTTCCAGAACATCGCGTGATTCCAGTGACCGCCGCCGTTGTTGCGAACCGCAGTGCGGATCGACTCTGGCAAGGTCGCGATTTCGCGGCAGAGGTCGTCGATCGACTTCGAAGCGAGCTCTGGGTGGCCTTCGAGTGCCTTGTTGAGGTTTGTGACGTACGCGTTGTGGTGCTTCGTGCGATGGATATTCATCGTGAGCGCGTCGATCGACGGCTCAAGGGCGTTCTCAGCGTACGGAAGTTCCGGAAGGGTGAATGGCATTTTCTTCGTCTCCTGAAGGGTGCTTGCGGAAAGCGTGGAAGTGGTTGGTGTGTTCGTCGTCGGCGAGGCGGCGCTCACGGGAGCGGCCTGCGAGATCTCGGGAATCGCAGCAGCGGCTGCGCCTGCGGCCACGACACCGAGAAAGGTGCGGCGGCTTGGTTGGCCGCTCGATTGTTGGCATGAGTGGTGATCGTTTGCGCGCTCGTTCATAGCTCACCTCGCATTCGGGGCGCGGAGCATAGCCGCGCTCCGCTACGCTGTGCGAGATGAATGCTGCGCTTCGCATGATCGATGCCAACGCAAACCGCGCGCGTGAAGCGCTGCGGACACTCGAGGACGTCGCACGGTTTGCGTGGAACGACCGAGGAATCGCGGAAGAAGCGAAAGCACTGCGCCACGCGCTGCAGTCGGCCGTTGCGCTCATTCCTGCGGCCGATCTCGCGGCTGCACGAGATGTTGAGGGTGACGTTGGTACGACGGTTGAGGGCGCCAACGAATACACCCGCGCGGATCTTTCCGCGGTGGCGCAGGCGGCAGGTGGGCGATTTTCCGAGGCCTTGCGCGTCATCGAAGAAGCGGCAAAGTCCCTTGGAAACGGCACGTTGGCCCGCGCGGCAGAGTCGCTTCGCTACCGGAGTTACACGTTGGCGGCGGAAGTCACGTTGCGCGTCGCGCGCGCACGGCCGCGGCAGTTTGCGCTGTGTCTCTTGTTGACGCGCGCGCTTTGTCGGCGCGATTGGCGCGATGTTGCGCGTGAAGCGGTCGAAGGTGGCGTTGATCTCGTGCAAGTTCGCGAGAAAGAAATGGATGCCGCGGAACTCGTCGCGCACGTGCGCGCGGTGCGCGATGCGATCGGTTCGCGCGCGACACTTGTGGTGAACGATCGACTCGACGTTGCGCTCGCGGCCGATGCTGACGGCGTGCATCTTGGCACAAGTGATCTGCCGATCGCGGCCGCGCGTCGTATCGCAGGCTCGCGCTTCTTGATCGGTGCGAGCACGCACTCGCTCGACGAAGCACGCGCGGCGGTTGCGGCGGGTGCCGACGTTTGCGGCGTTGGCGCGATGTACGCGAGCGCGCTGAAACCTGAACTCACGCCTTCGGGCGAAGCGTACTTACGTGCGTTTTTGGCGGAGTTTCCGCATGTTCCGCATCTTGCGATCGGCGGCATTTCCGTTGGCCGCATCGCCGCACTGGCGCAGGCAGGCTGTCGCGGCATCGCGGTTTCGAGCGCAATTTGCGGTGCGGACGCGCCGGGCGAAGTTGCGCGCGCGATGCGCGTCGAACTCTGCCCAGGTGCGTCATCGACCGATTGCGCGGGGAAGGACTTCGCAACGAACGCCGGAGCGACATCAGGTGGTTGCGGCGGCGCATGCCGATCTGGTGGTGGGTGTGCAAATCGCGCAGGCGCGCGTGAAGGCACGCGTGAGGGCATGAGTGGGAGCACGCGCGCATGAGCGCGTCGTCGCACGCGGTCGTCCGCGAAGTCCGCTTCCTTCTGCTTGGAACGGGAACTTCCGCAGGCGTGCCCGTGATTGGCTGCGATTGCGGCGTCTGTACGTCCGATGATCCGCGCGATCGCCGCACGCGTTCGGGTGCCGCGATTTCGTTCGTCGACGCTGCGGGCCACGAGCGGCTGTTTCTCGTCGATTGCGGTCCCGATCATCGCGAACACTCGATTCGTCATCGCTTCAAGCGCGTGGATGGAATCTTCTTCACGCACGATCACGTCGATCACACCTTCGGGCTTGATGATGTCCGTCGGTACAACGCGATGATGAAGTCGCCGATCGAGGTCTTCGCCGATGTGCGCACCCGCGACTTCCTCGAGCGCGTCTACCGCCACATTTTTCGCCGCCACGAGAACGTGAACGACTCGTTCGTCGCCGACCTTTTCGTCCGCACCGTTGCGGCGGGGGAGTCCTTCGATCGCCACGGTCTGCGCTTTACCGCGTTCGAGGTGCTGCATGGGCGACTCCCCGTGCTCGCCTATCGCATCGAGGCGTTGGACGCCGCAGGGCGCGTGGCGGAAGTGCAGCCCGGCCCGCTGCCGCTCGCCTACTGCACCGACCTTTCCGCGATGCCGCCGGCGGCGTGGCCACGGATTGCGGGCCTTCGCACGCTCGTCCTCGACATGCTGCGCTATCGGGCGCATCCGACGCATCTCACCGTTGATGAGGCGATCGCGATCGCAGAACGAGCGCGAGCAGGGCGGACGGTCTTCGTCCATATGACACACGACATTCGCCATGCGACGCTCGAAGCGGAACTCCCGCCCGCGATGGAACTTGGGTTCGACGGCATGATTCTCACGGGTTCCGCCTGAGCGGGGCCCAAACGAAGGGGCTCCCACAACGAACCTGGTTGGTCTCGCCCCGAAGGCGACCCGCCTTTGCTATCATCGCCGCCCCTATGGCCCAGATCCGTGAGCTCAAGAAGCGCATGATCGCGGTGCGCACCATCCAGCGCATCACCAAGACCATGCAGATGATCGCGACGGCGAAATTCACCGCCGCGCTTGCCCGTGCCAAGGCCACTCGGCCCTACACCGACCGCATTCGCGGCTTGGTGGGCGAGGTGGCTGCCGCCGCGGGTGATGAATTCTCGCATCCGCTCATGAATGCACCAGCGTCGCCGACAAAGCGTGAGCTCGTGCTTGTGATTTCGTCTGACCGCGGTCTCTGCGGTGCCTACAACGGCAACGTGCTCCGCAAGGGCTCGCAGACGATCAAGGGCCTCAAGGCGGCAGGCAAGGACATTGTTCTTGAGACCGTCGGTAAGAAGGCTGTCGCGTACTTCCGCTTCGCGAAGCTCGACGTCGCTGAGAAGCACACCTTCGGTGACAAGCCGCAATTCGCGCAGGTGGAAGCGCTTGCGAAGCGTTTGATGGCTGATTTCTCTGCTGGAAAGTTTGACGCGGTGCACGTGGTCTACATGCGCTTCGTTTCGAACGCCAAGCAGGTGCCGGAATCGATGCAGTTGCTGCCGCTCGCGGCGCCGGCTGCGTCAGGTGGCGCAAGCTCGAACTACGAGTTCAGCCCATCGGGACCGGAACTCTTGAACGATCTTTTGCCGAAGTCCGTGATCGTGTCGCTCTTCCAAGCGTTCAACGATGCTGCGGTTTCGGAGCACGTGATGCGCATGGTGTCGATGAAGGCTGCGACCGACAACGCTGCAGGCCTCGGCCGCACGATTCGTCGCAACTTCAACCGTGCACGTCAGGCGCGCATCACCACGGAACTCACCGAAATCGTGTCGGGCGCAGCTGCGCTTGAATAAGCGCTCGCGACTGGCGGGCTGCTGAAGCTTCGCTTCAGGTGCCCGCTTTCGCTCGCTTTGTTGAGCGCTCGCAACCTGCTTCGCAACTTGCTCGCTTTGGCGTGAGCGTTGCCCGCTTTCGTGTGCGCGTTGCTTGCTTGACGCTTGACGCCGTCGAAGGCGGAGCGCAGCGAAGCTTGAGCAGTCGACGAGGGAGTCGCTGGTCGTATCGTGTGGCACTACCCCCTGCGAAGCAGAGGTAGTGGCTTGAGCCGCGAGCGCACAGGATGCTGGCAAGCGGCACGTGAGCGACTTTGGAGCGACTTTGGTTCGACTTTGGGGTGACAAGGCGACATTTCGACACAGTCGTCTTGCCATCACCAGAGGTGATGCCACACGACACGTCGCATCTCGCACCAGATCATCTTCTCGCGCTTCGCTCTGCTCCGCGCTCGCATTTGAACGCTCGCAACCTGCTTCGCAACTTGCTCGCTTTCGCGTAACGCGCGCTACTTCGCCGGCGTTGCTGCAGGCATCGCGCCACCAGCGGGTGCGGGCATTGGCGCGGGTTCCGGCGACGTCGCGACAGGGTTGCCGTCGGTCTTCCACGCTTTCAAGCCGCCGAGCATGCAATAGACGTTCTTGTATCCAAGTTCGAGCAGCCGCTTCGCCGACGCCTTCGCAAGCACGTCGTTGTAATCGGTGTCGTAGACGAAATACATCTCGAAACCGCGACAGGTCGCTTCGTGGGTGCGCTCGATGTCTGGGAACGGGATGTTCGTTGCCTGCGGCACGTGGCCTTCGGCGAACGCCTTCGGCGAACGCGGATCGAGCCAGAGCACCTTCGGAAGCGCGCCGGCGCCAAACGCGCCGCCCGGCGTATTCGCCATCTCAATCAACTCAAACGGCCGCTTGTAGACCAAGTCTCGGTCGCTCGTCGAGCGCGTGCAGCCAACGCTGTTCACAACGAACGCGAGCGCGAGAAGAATCGCCGTGAAGAGAGGATTGATTCGGTGCATGCAGATCTCCGTCAAACTTGAAGTGCGCGGCGGGGCCTGTCGCACGTCGTGTCATGCGCTTTTTCGCGCGCTCGGGAATAGAGTCGCCGCTCAAGCGTCCACGCAAGACGCGCCGAACGGTCGGGCGCTTCCATCGTCGCGATTTCTTCTGGTCTGTGGACTCTTACAGCGCCTCCTGCCGATGTTTCGGCTGATCTCATGCAAATTCTCCACCCGCACGCTTCCTGGACTTGCCGCTCTGCGCGCATCTCATCCCTCGCGCTGGTCGCAATCGCCGCCGCGGGGGGCATGACTGCTCAGGCATCTGCGCAGCTCGTCCCTTCTGGGATCCCCAAAGGCAGCCCAACAGGCGGCCTAGGTGGAATCGCCGCGCCGCCGCGCGAGCCGCAAACGGGTGAAGATGCCGTCAAGGTCTCGACCGCGGTCGTTGGTGAGGCGAAGCCTGGTGCAACTGTGCGCATCGCGGTGACCTTCGACATTCATCCAGGCTGGCACATTTACTGGGAAAATCCTGGGGAATCAGGTTCGCCGACGGACCTTGCCATCGAGTTGCCGAGTGGCTGTTCGATCCCTGAGCGCGAAGCAGGGAAGCCGCGGATCGACTTTCCGATCCCGCAAATCTTCAGTCACGGCGAGACAACCTTTGGATACGAGAAGCAGGTCACGCTTTCGTTCCCTGTGACCCTTGCCGCTGATCTTTCCGCCGACGCGCTCAAGAGCGGCCTCGCAGCGAAACTCACCGCGCGATGGCTCGTCTGCAAAGAGCGCTGCCTGATGGGCTCGTTCCAGACGTCGGTCGATCTCGCGAAGCCCGTCGATGCGACGGCCGCGGCGGCGAACCGCCTCGCCGAGTCGCTTGAGCGGGTACCGAAGCCGCTCCCGACGACGTGGAAAGTGACACTGAACGATGTCGCCGACGACGGAGCCTTGCTCATCCTCGAGGCACCCGCCCCATCGGATGCCGCACAAGGAAAACTGCCGCTCACGTTCATTCCATTTGACACGCCAGGTGTTGGTCTCGCCGAGGGTTACGTCGCGGAGTCGAAGGACGGCCGCCTCGAAGTCGACCTCGCTCTTTCGCGCGAAAGCGCGCTTGGAAAGCGCCTTGAGGTCGGCGGAATTGTCCTCGTCGGTGAGCGCGCAGGCAATCTCCGCGAGGCGTATGCGTTTCGAATCCCCGTGCCTGCGGCAGCGAAGTAACAACCCCGTTCTCGCGCTGCAGGTTCTCAATTCCGGTTTGGTTGAGTGTTGGTTTGAGTGTTGGTTTGTCTACAACGTTCCGCAATAGTTCTTCAAAGGTTCCTTCAGGGAACAGGAGTCCATACAGATGAAGGCATTCGTTTCGATCGCGCTCGCAGGCATTCTCGCAACTGGTTTCACCTCGATGGTGATCGCTGATGACACCAAGGCACCAGCTGCATCTCAGCAGTCCGAAGAGGCTCCCACGAAGGAGCGCGCGGCACGCCGCGGTGAAGGCCGTCGCGCAACCGCTGCTTCCGCGACCGCCGCGGGCGCGAAGGTCGGCGAAGCTGCGCCGAACTTCACGCTCAAGACGACCGATGGCAAGGATTGGTCGCTCTCCGACGCGAAGGGCAAGGTCGTGGTGCTTGAATGGGTCAACCCGAATTGCCCAGTGTGCGTTCGCGTGTGCAAGGAAGGCATCGTGGCCGACACGTTGAAGGGCTGCAAGGAGCAGTTCGCTGACGTCGTGTACGTCGCGATCAACTCGAGCGCTGCACAGCCGGACAGCCTCGCGGCGACCGCTGAGTACCTCAAGTCGCACAAGCTCGAAGTGCCTGCGCTTCTCGACAACGACGGTAAGGTCGGCCAGATGTACGGCGCGCGCACCACGCCGCACTGCTACGTGATCGATCAGAACGGCGTGCTTGTCTACCAAGGCGCCATCGACGACAGCCCATCGGGCGGCGCGAAGACGAACTACGTCGTCAACGCCGTCAAGCAACTCAAGGCTGGCGAGAAGGTCTCCCCAAGCGAGACGAAGCCATACGGCTGCTCGGTCAAGTACAAGAAGAACTGAACGCGCTGGTGAACGCGTTCACGCGTTCCACGTCGCGTCGATGACTGTTCGATTCCGCCGCCCGCGTCATGCGGGCGGCGGTTCTTTTTGAGGCTGCCTTGGTGCCGTTACGGCGGCGCTATTCGCGTGATGGACGCCAAGAAGCGCGCCTTACCGCAGGCTCACCGGCATCACGACGTAGGTGAAGTCAGCGCCGACCTTGATCGCGCCTGGGAGATTCGGGCCCTTCATCTCGATCACGACCTGCTCGCTATCGATCACCTTGAGTACATCGAGGATGTACGTCGGGTTGAACGCGATGTCGATCGGCTCGCCTTGGTATGCGACGCCATCGATGCGCACTTCCGACTCGCCCATTTCAGGCGCGCGGCTCGTGAGGGTGAGTTGCTTCCCGTTGAAACTCATGCGCACACCCTTCGACTCTTCGTTCGTCAGAAGGCTCGCGCGGCGGATCGCGCCACCAAGTTCACCCGCATCGCAGGTTGCGCGACGGTCGTGATCCTTTGGAATCGCGTCGTTGAAGGGCGGGAAATTGCGTTCGTCGACGTTGGCAACGAGCGTTGCGCCCGACGCCGCATCGCCGACAACAAAGGTGACCTGCGTTCCGTCGCGCGAAATACGCACGGCCGCATCGGGGTCGGTCAAGAGGCGCATCAACGCGTTGAGCGCCTTCGTCGGCACGATGAAACTCAAGTCCTTCGCGCCGTCGCCTTCGCCACCCTTGCAGCTGCCGCGCGCGAGCGCCAAGCGTCGTGCATCGGTCGCGACGAGTTGCAGCTGCGACTTCTTGCGCTCGACCAAAACGCCGTTGAAGGCGTAGCGCGTGTCTTCGCGCGCGGTCGCGAAAATGGTGCGGTTGACGAGTCGGCGCAGGGTGCCCGCATCGACTTCGAAATCGGTGCGGTCGCCGGCGCGACGGACTCCTGGGAACTCGCGCGGCTCGTAGCCGAACACTTTGAAGGTCGAGCTCTCGGTCGAAATCGTTGCAAGCGTGCGGTCGACCGAGATGGAAACGGTCGAGTCATCGCAGGCGCGCACGATCTGATTCAACTTGTCCGCGGGGATGAGTGCTTCGCCCTCTTCCTTGATGTCGACGTTTGGAACGGAGATCACCAAGCCGATCTCGCCGTCGGTCGCGCTGATCTGGAGGACGTTGTCGCTCCCCGACTTCTTCGCGACGAGCTTGAGGCAGAGCAGAACGGGCCGGGGCGTGCGCGCGGCGACAACGCCGCTCGCCATCGTGAGAGCGTCGGAGAGTGAAAGGCGGTCGCAAACGAGTTTCATAGGATCCCCTTCATTGGGCCGAGGCCCACAACAGCCGTGTTGAATGCAACGCTTGTCGATCGTGCATTTGCGTTGTGCGCAATCGAGCATGCCTCGCGCACAGACGCGGCGAGCCACGGTTTCGCTCCGCAGCTCGACATCTCAACTTCACATCACAGCTTCGAATCAGACCTTCAAACCAAACCTTCAAACCAATACCTTCAAACCAATACCTTCAAACCAAGCATCGAATCCGCGCTCCCAAGGAATCTACCGCCCATTGGGCCACGGGCGCGGCAGTGTACCGCCCGTTGGGGTGGGTGGTGAGAATGAAGCGCGCTTCCCGAATTCGGAGTGAATTCGTCGGGAATCGCGCGGGGGCGCGTCCGTCGGGCTTCTGTGCCCGAATACGCTCCGACCCCGATGATTTACCGCTTCCTCCGAGGCTTCAACGAGATCTACCCAGTCGCCGTGCTGTTCGCATTCATCGCGGCGTTTTTCGTCGCGTTCGCGTTCACCGTGATTTATCCGCTCGTCCCGATCATCCTCATCATCTCGTCGGTGTTCTTGGTGGTGATTGCGCGCGTGACGTTCCTAGTGTTGCGGCACTTTGAGCGCGGTATCGCGCTCGCGTCGCTGCGAAATGGGAAGTGCCCAGCGTGCGCGACGGCGTGCGATGTTCTGCGTGTCGGCGAGAGCCGCGTGCAGGAATGCCCTTCTTGCCGCCGCATTTTCGACGAAGTTGGTGCGCCCTACGTTCCGCAAGAGCGCGTGGAGGATGCCAACAAGTCCGTAAGTCTCGAGCATGCGAGCCCCGAAGGTGCCCGCGTCGCCGCCGACGGATCTGGAGGCGTCTGACGTGGCAGATCCTCGCGACACCGTCGTCATCGCTCGATTTCCTGACGAACTTTCTGCGCTGCTGCTCGTGGGTGACCTCGAAGCCGAGGGGATTCCCGCGACCGTTCTTGGTGGTTTGACTGCGCAGTTGCGCGCCGAGGCGCCCGGGCTTGTTTCTGTGCTCGTTCGACGTGGCGATCTCGTGCGTGCGGAACGGCTTCTCGCCGAGCGCGCGCCGCCGCCTGGATGGGAAGACGAAGCGGAAGCCGCGGATCGAGAGGGAGAGGATCTAGAGGGTGACGATCCCGACGAGGATGGTGGCGCTCCCAATGCGACGGACCCGCGCCTTCGGTAGGATTCGCCCCTTCGTATGCGCACGGTTCTCTTCATCTGCACGGGTAACACCTGCCGTTCACCGATGGCGGAAGGGATCGCGCAGAAACTCCAAGATTCGGGAACGTTCGGCGAACTCGGACAGTTGTTTTTCGCTTCCGCTGGAGTCAATGCGTTCGATGGCGCGTCGACGAGCGTCGAGACCGTTGAAGTGCTCGAGCGCATGAAGGCACCGGTGCCCGAGCATTCGAAGCGTCTGACGGCGGAGATGATCCGCAAAGCCGACCTCGTGCTCGCGATGACCGCTGGCCATGTTGCTCGGGCGCGCACACTTGTCGCGAACGATCCAACTGCGCAAGCGAAGATTCAATTGCTTGATCCTGATGGCGACGTTGATGATCCGATTGGGCTCGGTCAACGTGCCTACGACGAACTCGGCGCGTATTTCCTCGAGTTGATTCCTGCCCGCCTCAAGGGGATGCTCCAGTCATGAAAATCGCTCTCGGATGCGACCATCGCGGCGCTGTCGCAACACAAGCTCTCATCGCGCACCTCAAGGCAGATGGCCATGAAGTGGAGCCGATCAGCGAGATGTCTGGTGCGATGACCGACTATCCCGACAGCGCGTACGCCGCGTGCAGCAAGGTGTCGCGCGGCGAAGCTGAGCGCGCAATCCTCATCTGCGGAACGGGCATCGGGATGTGCATCGCTGCGAACAAGATTCGCGGCATTCGCGCGGCGCTCGCGCAAGACGAACTTTCCGCGCAACTCTCACGCACACACAACGACGCGAATGTGCTTTGTTTGTCGGCAGATTTGCTTGGTCACACGTTGGTCAAGCGCATCGTCGACACGTGGGTGCATACGCCGTTTGATGGCGGCCGCCACCTGCGCCGCTTGCACAAGATTGAAGCGATCGAACGCGGCGAAGATCCGTCATCGCTTCGCGCCTAAACGTCGCTTCGCGCCTGAACATCGTTCCGCTGCGTGAATGCAGCATCAACGCTCGGTTTTGGAGTTTGCATGTACGACCGCATCACGATCTCGCGTGCGCCGAAGGCGCCAGCCATTTTCGCAGCATTTTCCGATGATCGCGCGCTCGCGAAGAGCGATCGCAACGCATCGCGTGACGCCGCGGTATCGGCCGCGAGTTTCCGCGCTGAGCTCGGCGAAACCACAGCCGCAAGCGACGGATCGATCATCGTCGGACTCGGAAAAAAGGCCGATTTCAATGCGAAATCGGCGCGCACGGTGGGTGCGCGATTGGTGCGCGGGCTTGAGCGCATGAAAGTCGCGAAGGTGCATCTTGCGTTTGGCTCGATTTTCGGCGCGCGTGAAACGCAAGAATTCGCGCAAGCGATCGGCGAAGGCATGGGGCTGGCGAATTGGCGCGTCGACATGTTCGATGGCAAGGCCACGCAGCGTGCGCCCCGCGCGGGTTCGCTTGCGATCGATGCGGGCGACGGCAAGTTCGGCGAAGGTTTCGCGCGCGGCCTTGAAATTGCGGCAAGTGTGAACGAAGCGCGTCGCATCGCGGCAACGCCACCAAACATCTGCACGCCCACGTGGTTCGCGGGCGAAGCGAAGAAACTCGCGCGCGCCGCCGGGCTTTCGTTCAAGGTGATTTCGTTCGCCGACGCGAAGAAACTCGGCATGGGCGGCATCGTTGCTGTTGGTCAAGGCAGCGACGAGAAGAGCCTCATCGCGATTCTTGAGTACAAGCCGAAGCGTGTGAGTGCGAAGGCGCGCGGCCAAACGCTCGCGCTCGTTGGCAAGACGCTGACGTATGACACCGGCGGCTACTCGCTCAAGGTGAACAACGGCATGAAGGGCATGAAGTACGACAAGTGCGGCGGCGCTGCGGTGTTCGGCGCGATGCACGCGATCGCGCATGCGAAGCTGCCGATCCATGTCGTTGCGCTCTTCCCAGCCGCGGAGAACATGGTGAGTTCGAACGCGTATCGCCCCGATGACATCATCACGATGTACAACGGAACGACGGTCGAAGTGACGAACACCGATGCGGAAGGGCGTCTTGTGCTTGCCGATGCGATTTCGTACGGCTGCGAGAAGTACAAGCCAACGGCGATGGTCGAATTGTCGACGCTGACCGGCGGCGTGGTGACGGCGCTTGGCTCGTGGAGCGCGGGCTACTTCTGCGACGACGCGAAACTGCGCGACGCCATCGAATCGAGCGCTGAACGCTCGGGCGAAAAAGTGTGGCGCTTGCCGCTCTGGAAGGAGCACAAGGATCACATGAAGAGTCAGCACGCTGACATCATCAATTCGAATCCGTCGCGCCTCGCGCACCCGATTCAGGGTGCCGCGTTCCTTGACTTCTTCGTCGATAAGAACGTCCCGTTTGCGCACATCGATATCGCAGGCGTCGCCAACAGCGAAGCCGCGAGCGATCTTTGCGTTGCAGGCCCAACGGGCTACGGCGTGCGTCTGCTTGTGGACCTCGTCGAAGGCATGTGCTGAATTCGTTTGTGTGAGCGATCGCAACTCGCGGCAGAGCGGCTTCGCCGTGTCTGCCGCGCTGTTCGCTGCGGTGATGTTTGCATCAGAGGAAGTCGCTTCAGCGTCGAGCGCATCAAGAATCAAGCGCGCGATGAGAGAGCAGACTCAACCTGTGACTCTCCACAGCAGCGCTCCGAGCAACGCGAAGGAGACGCCGATCACGCCAAGACACCCACTTC
>JAIYCA010000399.1 GCA_027488265.1 Planctomycetaceae bacterium | reverse complement strand
GGCCAATCTCTGGATCACCGTCGCGCCGTACTCGTTCCTCTAAGAGTTCGCGCAGTCTGCTTGCGCGGGAGAAGCGACGTCTCAGGAGGTTGTGCGCGATCTTGAGCAGGTAACTGATCGAGATTTCAAGTCGTTCCAGTTCGGGGTGCTGCATCAGGCGCAGGAAGACTTCCTGAGCCAGATCTTCCGCAACATCCGGAACCGTCGACTTGCGCAGGAAGGCGTACACGCGCTCGTAGTACTGATCAAAGAGATCGAGTACGAGCGTCGAGCGTTGCTGCGTTACCACCATGTGGGTGTCCTCATCTTGAAGGGGCCGAAGCCCATGGCACGAGTCGTCAGCTGCAGGAACCGCCCTTCCTGCAGTCGGCAGTCTGAAGATACGTACGAGGCGAAATCCTTCTATCAGGAACGCGCCCCAAAGAACAATGCGGATTCCTGACGGCTTCTCACCAGACCCGATCAACAACCCAGAGTGGCGCCTTCGTTCCTTCGGTAACAGACGCTTTCGAGGAGGATTCCCGTGACGCAGTTCGCACAAGGAAATGGCTTCCGTTATGCTGAATTCGAGCATATGACCGCAGCAAAAACCATCACTGTTCTCGTCGTCGACGACCACGCGCTCATCCGCGCTGCGCTTGTCTCTGTGCTTGAGGACACGAGTGACATCAAAGTCATCGCAGAAGCATCGAATGGGGCGGATGCTGTAGAGCTCGCTCACAAGCACTCACCGAACGTCGTACTCCTCGACGTCGATATGCCTGGGGTGGACGCCTTCCACGCAGCTTCTCACATCCTTCAGTTGCGCCCGAACACGGCGATCATGTTCCTCACCGCGACCGATTCCGATCGCGCGATCGGCCAAGCGCTCAAGGCGGGCGCACTTGGGTACATCGTGAAGAGCGATGATCCGAGCGGTATCCCAACGGGCGTTCGGACGGTTGCGCGAGGTGAGCAGTACTTCTCGCCACGCGCGGCAGAACGTGTGCGCGGCAACGCAGCAGAGATTCGCAAACGGAAGGTTACTGGTACGCGAGGCGAAGCACTGAGCGATCGCGAGATTGAAGTGCTGCGCTACGTTGGTCGAGGCTTTGCGAAGAAGCAGATCGCGGAGATGCTCGGAATCTCGGTGAAAACGGTCGACAAGCATGTCACGAGCGTGATGGAGAAACTTGATATCCATGATCGCGTCGAACTCGCGCTCTACGCCGTGCGCGAGGGATTTATCAGCGCTTGATGAGCGATTTCTCGCCAAATCCAAATGGTGAGTTGCCTGTCTCTGCCCCACAGAGATTCGGATTCGAGGCCCTCACGGTGCTCTGGCGAGGCGATCGTGAAATCGCGGTCTTCAAGCCAGCGGGACTCTCAAGTGAACGCCCTCTGCAAGGTGCATCTGCGGATGATGACTCGGGGCATCGTGCGACTCGTGCGCAGTTGGCGGCGTCCGCTGGCGGCATGTCAGAATTCAGCGCGCGAGATTGCGTCCTCGAACGCGCAAAGCTGCAGTTCTATTGGCCAGAGGCGCGGCTCCCACATCGATTGGATCGTCCGACGTCGGGCATTCTGATGATTGCGGCGGACGCCCTCCGCGCCGCCGATCACGCACAAGAGATCCGCGAGCGCAACTGGACGAAGTACTACCTCGCTCGCGTGGAAGCACGAGCGACGGCGGGGGAGGCGGCGGGACTGGTCGGTCGACACAAAGCGTACATCCGACGAGAAGGGCGGCTGGCACATTGCGTGCGCTCAGGTGGTGATCCCGCATCGCTCGAGGTTCTCTCGGTTTCGCTCGCTGAAGACACTCCACGCCATGCGCACCTCCTCATTCGTCTTGAAACTGGGCGATTCCATCAGATCCGCGTGATGATGGCGAACCTTGGCTTCCCGCTCGTCGGAGACGTCGACTATGGAGGGCGGGCGTGGCGTTCGAAGTTCGATGAGGGGCGCCCGTCGACGCCCCGCGAATCAGCACGCGATCATGCTTCGCGTCTGCCTCAGAACGCACCGCGAGAATCTCGGAGGAACACGCAGCATGATTCTCGCGGCATGCAGTTGATTGCCGCAGGGCTCCGAATCGATCGACCGACAGGTGTGACGATCATCGAGGCGTTCGCGGAATCTGGGCTGACTCCTGATGTCTCGCCGACGATCCTTCAGAAGTTGAAAGAAGCGCTGTGGGTCGCTGCCACGTAAATGCTTGAGTCGGACCGAGCGGGATCCACTCGGGCGGCCATTTCGGTGTCCGATGCGTCAGTCGCTGTTCGCTTCGTGCTTTCCATCGCACCGTTCGCGCGCACCCAGATCGACTTCCCAAGCGCATTGGTCGCGAACTGCGAAACGGCTCGTCGCCAGCGGTTGGCCGTATCGGGATCGAGCGGCGCGCTGAGCGAACTCGCGAAACCAACAGGGCTCAAGAGATCTTGAAATCCCGCCGTTTTCTCAAGCAAAGTCAGCGTTCCGCCTTCCACGGCGAGCGTCATCGGGCCTTCGGTCGGGTCGCCCTTCGGGCGTGCGAAGCCTGCTCCACCATAGATTCCCATTTCGCCCTCCGAAACGATGACCACACGTAAGGTCAGATTCGTTGCGGTCGAGTCAAGTGGCGTCATGCCGGGCTTCGGATACCAGAGCAACTGCGCGTGCACGAACATGGCATTCCGCAGTGGCGTGCCCTTGTCGTGCGCGAGGAGCGCTTCCAGCGGAACATCAGCGAACCAGAAACTGTCTTCGCTCTCTTTCCGCACGTAGGAGGCTGACACCATCTCGCGTCCAAGAAGAAGCGAACGAGACCCAAGTGCCACAAGTTCGACTTCGCCGACCTTGTCGTTGAAGACTCCATCGAAAGCGGAGCATCCAGTGAGTGAGAGAACGGCAGCAGCGAAGATGCGCGCATACAAACGCGTGTCTCCCCGGCTCGATTCCGCATCTGTCGAGAGATGCGAAACCTGATGATCAGCGCTTTGCAATTCGTTCATCCCTGATCTCCCGTCATTCGAAGTGGTGACTCGCTCGCGAGCGCGCGGCTCATATCTCGTTCACGTGGTGCTGGTGGCCGTCCGAGGCCGAGCAAACTGATACTGTCGCGCTCGATGATCTCGCGAAGG
>JAIYCA010000261.1 GCA_027488265.1 Planctomycetaceae bacterium | reverse complement strand
GAACGGATCGGGCACCGACGCGGCGACCATCGAGAAGAATGCCGATGAAGGCATGCGTTTTATGCAAGAGTCGATGCGCGAACGGAAGCGTTTGCGCGAAGATCTTGAGCAGATCGAAGCAACAGCATTCCGCCGATTGCAAGATCTTCTCGTGGTTGAAATCGGCGCGGAGCGCGCGAAAGAACTCGGCGAACTCCCGGCGAAGAGGCCGTCTCGCACGCCGATGTTTCAAATCAACAACTAATCGCGACCATCACGGCAAATGAGCAACGCGCGCGTCGACCATCGATCGACGCGCGCTTCTTTTGCGTAGGCTCTTACGCGTCCAGTTTCGTCTTCCAACACTCCGGTACTGCGCCGTAGGTTGCGACGACGCGCGAGCGAATACCGCCGCGGCCCTTCCACACCGTGATCAACTGCATCCACGCGGGGCTCATCGACTGCGCAAGGTCGTCGCGCATGCGATTCGTCACCGCTTCATAGAAGATGCCAGCGTTGCGGAAGCTCTGGTAGTAGAGCTTGAGACTCTTCAATTCGACGCACACGGCCTTCGGTTCGTAGCGCAAAATCACATGCGCGAAATCGGGGTGTCCCGTCTTCGGGCACACAGAGGTGAACTCTTCGCTCACATGCTCGATGACGAACGGCGCGTCGGTCGGCGAATCGAAGAACTCAAGAAGCGAAGGATCGATGGGGCTCTGATCTGGCATGGCGCGCATACTACGACGCATCGCGCTCGAGAGGCTTGCGAGGGGCCTTCGGTGCGGTCGCGTCAAAGGGCGTCGATCGCCGTGTGCGCGCGGCGTGTCAGAGCCGGTACTTCAACAAGAGTTCCGCGACCTTTGGCTGGTCGGAATTCGCGCGAAGCGAACGCTGCAACATCGCACGCGCTTCATCGCGCAGCGGCGAATCAGGCTTCTTGCCGTCCTTGATCCACGCGTTGAGCGCGTTGACGCCGACGCCATTGAGGGCGGGCCAATACGCGGGATCAAGTTCAATCGCCTTGCGATAGGCCGCATCCGACTTGTCGAACTCGTTGAGTCGGAAGAGCGACCAACCGAGTCGTTCGAAGGCAGCCGCACTTGGAGCCGTACGCGTCAGTGCTTCGGCGGCATTCGCTGCCTCGCGGTAGCGCTTCTCGGCGGCGTACGCGTTGACGAGCGCGAACATCACGTCGACAGGCGGATCGATCAATTCGCAAGCGGTTTCGTATTCACGAATCGCCTCAGGACCGCGACCAGCCTTCGAATAGGCGCGCGCGAGCGCGAGGTGCGCTTGACCGCTCGCGGCGTCGACGCGAATCGCGCGCTCCGCGAATGCGATCGCGCCGTCGGTTTGATCGGAGAGCAGGAGCAACCGCGACATCGCAAGGTTCGACTGGAGATCGCGCGGACGAATCGTGAGCGCGCGCTGCAAAGCGCGAATCGCTTCCTTCGTCCGACCGAGCGCTTCAAGCACGCGGCCGTGACCGCTCGTCGCAGCAAAGTCACTCGGATCGAGCGATACGGCGCGCGCGTACGCAGGCTCCGCGAGTTCAAGTTCGCCCTTCTCTTCGAGCACACTGCCCATGCCGGTGTAGGCGTCGGCGAGCGTGGGATTTTCCGCAAGCAACTCGCGGAAGATGCGCAGCGCGGTGTCATAGTTGTCCGCTTCGGCCGCGGCACGCGCGTCGGTAAGACGCGCTTCTTCAGTCGCATTTGGCTCAATGCGCAACGTAGGGCGGCTCACTTGTGAACCTCCACCCGTCGCGGCGTCACCAGACGACGAGGGGACAGTGCTTCGCGTCGCACAACCGACGGCCAAGAACGAGGTTACGAGCGAACCAACGATCGCCGCACGCGTGACGCGGCGGGGAACGTGTCCACCGGCGAGATCTGGCTGTTGTGTCCGGAAAGAACTCATGGGCCATCTATCTTCGGGCAAGAGCCCCTGTAGCCTGTAATCCGTGGCGAGATTCGTCAGAATTGGACAGGACTTCGCACAGGACGATGGCTCACGCACGGTGAATCAGGCGTTTCCTGCGTCTTTCGACTGAGTGACCCAGTGCTCGCGAGTCACTTCGACCCAGCAAACGCCGCAAGACGCTCCGCGTTGACGAGATCCCACGCGCGGCCACCCGCTCCGTCACCCTTCTCGGTTTCGAGCACCTTCGGCACCTCCGCGAAAGCCGGATGCCGAAGAACCGCACGGAACCACGCATCGCCGCACAACCCTTCGCCGATGTGCGCGTGGCGATCCTTGCGCGATGCAAACGCCGCCTCGGAGTCGTTCACATGGATTGCGGCAACATGCTCGAGGCCCGCTTCGGCATCGAAGCGCTCGAGCGTCGCTTTCGCGCGCGACGGTGTCGAAACGTCGTAGCCCGCGGCGAAGACGTGGCAGGTGTCGATGCAATACGCGATGCGCTCAGGCTCGGCGACGAGGTCGCGGATCGTCTTCAAGTGGTGGAACGCGTACCCGAGGTTGGTACCGGAGCCGGTCGTCGTTTCGAGGGCGATCCGAACGCGATAACCGCGGAGCTCGCGGTGGATCTGATCGATGGACTTCGCGATCCGCTTGAGGCCGTCGAGCTCATCGGTCGTTGGTGGCGCGTCGAGATCGTTCGGCTCGGCTGGCTTGCGCGCCTTGCCGCCCGACGCACAAAGATGGGCACCCGGATGCGCAACCGACACGCGAACCCCGAGTCGTTCGCAGCGCTCGAGCTCCGCGCGCTCGCAGGCGATCGACTTCGTGAGGTTCTCCGCGTCAGGCGACGCGAGATTCACGAGGTAACTGTTGTGGCTCACGATACGGCGCGTGTCTTCGAAGATCGTGCCTCGGCACGCGGTGGTGAAGTCGACGACTTCTGCGTCGGTGAGCGACTTCGGCGTCCACTGCCGTTGGTTCCGCGTGAAAATCTGGACCGCACCGAAGCGAAACGCGACCGCTTCATCGATCGCGGCGCGCAGCGAGCCTGCGGTCGACAAGTGCGAGCCGATCCAGTGCTTCTCGCAGGGCGAGGGGCTTGCGGTCACGCACATCCTCCGACGGCACCAAGCGGGGCAGGCTCCACCGCTCCCGGCTGAGGAGCACCACAACCAAGTTCCCTCGCCAGTGCGGCCGCTATGGCGGTTGCTTGCGCGCGAAGTTCCGGCACTGCGGTGGTCTCCCAGAGATCACCGCGACGCAGTGCGCCGATCAGGCGAAGTCTCGGCTCGATCGTGCCATCCGCGCGCACGAGTGCACCGTCACCCTCCGTGCGCAGTCCGAGGCCAAGCGCGTCCGCGGAGACGAGCCCGTTCCGCAACATCGAACCGAGCAGCGGATCAAGCGTCTCGCCGATCGACATCGAAGGGCCAGCGCAATTCACGAGTCGCGCAGCGATCAAAGGCCGCAGCGTGCCACGCGCCGTGCGCACAATCACCTCAGCCTCATCCTGACCGTGTGCGCGCAACGCATGCACAACACCCGAAATGACTTCAATCGAACCAGCCTGACGCTCACGTTCGATCGCATCAAGGAGATTGCTCGGCGCACGGTGTCGGTGGATTTCCCAGAACGGCCTCAACACGCGCAGGAAGTACGCACGATCCGCAGCACTCCACGCACGCCAGACGGAGGACGCATGCGGACGAACACCGTCGATTGCCGCGTGCCAGTCATGACCTCCACGAAGAAGCGTCTTCGCGGCGCGGCGCACGATGCGGAAGGCTTGCACCGCGCCCTGCGAAAGTTCACGCGGGTCATAGACAACGGGGCTGCCGTGCGATGCCACGTGAGGGAGCGGAAGCCGCCCCCCGCGCGAGACCAACGAGATCCGACCTGTGTGACCCGTTCGACGCAAACCCATGATGACGTCGATCGCCGTCAATCCGCTGCCAACAAGCACGATCTCCGCATCCGGCGCAACGCCGCGGAAAGCGCTCTGATCCCATGGATCCGGAACGACAAGGCGGCGCGCAATCCCCTCGTCGACATGGCGCCACGGCGCACGCGCCTGCGGCAATCCTGGCGCGAGCACAACACCTCGCGCCAGCACCGTTCGGCCCGACGCCAGCAGCAACTCGTATTTCCGCCCAAGTGGCTCGATGTGCACGACGGCATCGCGCACAAACGCAGCACAGGCCTTCGACTCGGCAAGCACCGACTGCACGCTTTGCATCAGGTAGCGGCCGAAGAGCGCACGCGGAGCAAAGTCGTCCGCGCGAAATCTCCCTGGAAACTCTTGTTCAAGCCACTCAAGGAAGCCAGACGGCCGTTCAGAAAAGGCACCCATGCGCGCAGCCGGCACATTGAGCAAGTGCTCATCGTCACATGCTCCGTACGCAACGCCTGGCGCCTTACGCGGCATGCGCTCGAAGACAACATACTGACACTTTGGTGCCTGTTGCGCGAGACGCGCGAGCGTCATGAGGCCGCCAAAGCCGCCGCCGATGATGGCAACATCACATTCAGCAGGTGCTTCGGTGACAAAGTTCTGCGGTGTTGGCACGCTTTCACCCCCGTGTTCGGTGACTAGACCATCCGCGCACCGGCGGCGCGCGCGGCGTCAACGATACGTTCGGCCGTGCGGACCGCGGCAAAGCCATCTTCCGCGTTCACGAGCGGTCGACGATTCGTGCGCACCGCGTCGAGGAAGTCCAAGAGTTGCAACTTCAGCGGTTCACCGGCACCAACCGACAGCGGCTCCATCGCGATCATCTCGAGGTAATTGACACCCGAAAGATCCTCGCCCGCCTTCAAGCGGCGACGCACATCATCGAGTTGCGACGCGTTCGCGGTCTTGCGCACCACGGTGCCCTTCTTCTCAACGAAGTCGGCCGACACATACGCATCCTCGCTGATCAAGCGAATCTTGCGTTCGGTCTTGAGCGCGAGGCGGCTCGCGGTGACGTTCGCCGTGCAACGAATGCCATCTTTCCCGGCGGGGAAGACCAGCCGCGCGTTGCAGACATCTTCCGCTTCACCCACGACGCAGACCGCGTTCGCGTGAATCTCTTCAGGTTCAGAGCCCATCAGCGCGAGCAACACATCGAGGTCGTGAATCATCATGTCGAGCACAACGCCGACATCGACCGAGCGGAACGTCATCGGGCTGACGCGATCGATCTCGATGAAACGCGGGCGAATGGAGCCGGCTGCGACAAGTTCGCGCACGGCAACCATCACGGGGTCGTAGCGCACGACGTGACCAACTTGAAGGAGCGCACCCGTGCGCCGCGCAGTGTCGGCGATGGCGCGCGCTTCAGCGACATCGGGCGCGAGCGGCTTCTCGACGAGACACGCCACACCCGCTTCTAAGAGCGGTTCGACAATCGCGCGGTGTGTCACGGTCGGCGTCGCGACCGTCACTGCATCGACGCCGTGCGCGATCAACGCTTCCACCGACGTGAACGCTTGACCACCCCACTCTTCGGTGATCTTCGATGCACGCTCGGCATTGCCGTCGACGACACCTACGAGATCACACCCTTCGGTCGTCGCGTACAGACGCGCGTGATGTCGGCCCATCTTGCCGACGCCGATCGTGGCGCAACGAAGCGTCTTCTGTGCAACAGTCATCGTCGTCCTCCGGTCACGGTGCGCGCCGCAGCCGCGTGTGCGACAGCGTTCTTGAACATCTGCAGTCCGGGCGTCACGCCACTTCGCTGCGCGGGCGCGAGGCGCGTCCAGCGCGGATGCTGCGTCCAGTGCAGATATCGCTCAGGGTGCGGCATCAGGCCGAACACGAGGCCCGTCACATCGCAGATACCCGCGATGCGATTGACCGAGCCGTTGAAGTGATCGCTCGCGCCGTAACGGACGGCGACTTGTCCGTTCGCTTCGAGAAGCGCGATGGTTTCTTCATCGGCGACGAAGCGGCCTTCGCCGTGCGCGCACGGCATCAGCGCCGTATCGGCATCCATCGAAAGTCCGCGCGTCCAGACGCAACGCGTATTCGCGGGGATCTCCATCGAAGTCCAAACGTCGTTGAAGCGCGCGGTCGCATTCTGCGCGAGCGCGACCGTTGGCTCCGTCGGCACATCACTCCACGCTTCACCCGCCGCAGGCCCAGGCAAGAGCCCCGCTTGCACAGCGATTTGGAAGCCGTTGCACGGCGTGATCATCGGAACGCCGCGCGCAATGGCTGCGGCAAGCGCTGGGTAAATCGATTCACGGATGAGCGCCGCCATGATGCGGCCAGCGGCGATGTCGTCGCCATAACTAAATCCGCCAGGAAGGCCGATCAAGTCGAACTGATCGATGCGCGACGGATCGCGTGCGAGTCGCGCGAGGAGTTCGCTTTCGACGGTGCAACCCGCGAGTTCGAATGCTTCGCAGAGTTCGAGATCGCAGTTGATGCCGGGTGCAGTAATGACGAGTGCTTTCATGGATGATTCCTTCGCGCTTACCACGCGAGTCCTCCCGACCACGCTTGTCCGAGGTCTGCAACTTTCGCGCTTGCGCCTGCGACCGTGAGTTCGCCGGACGCGTTGAAAGAACCGACGACCGCGTGCGGCACGTCGCCGAGCGCCTTCGACAACGCCTCAAGGTCTGCCGTGCGCACTTCAAGGAGGTATCGCGCGCTGTCTTCAGCGAAGAGCCGCGCCACCAGCGACAACTCACTCTCGGCGGGCATCGCATCGATGTCGAGCGAAAGTCCGAGCGCGCCGCTGAACGCCATCTCGGCCGCCGCCACGAGGAAGCCGCCTTCCGAGCAATCGTGCGCCGACGCCACGAGCCCTGCCGCAATCGCACGCGCGACTGCCGCCGCGTGCTTCGGACCATCCGCGAGATTCAGCATCGGAATCTTCGCGTTCGTCATGCCAGCGAGCATCGCGAAGTGCGATCCGCCGAGGCGATTCGTCGTCTTCCCAACAAGTACGAGCGCGTTGCCTGCAGCCTTCGCATCCATCGAAACCGCGCGCACATCTTCTTGAACAGGCGCGAAACCTGAGATCAAGAGCGTCGGCGGAATCTGAATCGTGCGACCGTCTTCGGTCACGAACTGGTTGTTGAGTGAGTCCTTGCCCGAGATGAACGGCGTGCGATACGCCTTCGCTGCGTCGTAGCAACCTTCGCACGCGCGCACGAGCGCGCCCATGTTGCGCGGATCCTTGCAGCTCGGCCAACAGAAGTTGTCGAGAATCGCGATGCGCGTCGGATCTGCGCCCACGCACACGAGGTTGCGCACGCATTCGTCGATCGCCGCGATCGCCATCGCGTATGGATCGCTGCCAAGGCCAGTCGCGAGACCATTGCCGATCGCAAGCGCGCGCGTCGAATTCTTCTTCGGTCGAATCACCGCGGCGTCGCCAGGCCCACCGCCTGAGGTTCCGACCGGTACACCGACGAGCGGCTTTAACACGCTCGAACCCTGTACCTCATGGTCATACTGCCGAATGATCCACGACTTACTCGCGATGTTCGGATGCGCGAGCAACATCTCAAGCGCCTTCATCGCGTCGGCGCCAGCAGCGACTTCGCGCGTGATGCGTGGCGCGCGCTTCGGTGCGCGCTGTTGCGCGGCCCACGACGCGTCCCACACTGCTTCACGGACAGGCATCGGAATCGCGCCGTGCAGGAATTCGCAGGAAAGTCGGCCAACTTCTGTGCCCTTCCACAAGAGCGTGATGTCGCCGTCGTCAGAACCAAACGTGCCGAGGTCGCACCATTCGACGCCGTGGTCGGTGCAAATCGCCGCGAGTTCACCGAGATTTTCGCGCGGCACCGCAAGCACAAGTCGCTCCTGCGCTTCGCTGATCCACACTTCGGTCGGCGAGAGGCCGTCGTACTTCGTCGGCGCGCGCTCAAGGTGCACGGTTGCGCCGATTTCGCTCGCCATTTCGCCAACTGCGCTCGAGAAGCCACCCGCGCCGCAATCGGTGAGGCCGTGGTAAAGCGGGCCGCCCGCGCGATCGCGCATCGCGAGAATCGCGTCGAGCACCTTCTTCTCGGTGATCGCGTTTCCGATTTGCACTGCGTGGCTGAATTCATTCGCGTGTTTGTCGGTGAGTTCAGCGCTCGAGAACGTCGCGCCGTGAATGCCATCGCGACCAGTGCGGCCGCCGACTGCGACGATCGCGTCACCCTTGCGCGTTGCGCCCTTCACGCAACTGCGCGGCATGAGACCAATGCAGCCACAGTAGACGAGCGGGTTGCCGACGTAGTTGTCATCGAAGTACACCGCGCCGTTGAGCGTGGGAATACCCATGCGATTGCCGTAATCACGCACACCTGCAACGACCTGCGTGAGAATGCGCTTCGGTTCGAGGCAACCTTGCGGCACTTCGGCGACGTCGGGATAGGCAACGCAGAAGACATCGGTCGCGGCGATCGGCTTCGCGCCGAGACCCGTGCCAATCACGTCGCGGATGCAACCGCCGATGCCGGTGGCAGCTCCGCCGTACGGTTCAATCGCGCTTGGACGATTGTGCGTTTCACACTTGAAGCAGACCGCGTGCTCGTCGTCGAACGCGACGACGCCCGAGTTGTCGACAAAGACGGACAAGCACCAATCGATGCCGTCCTTCATGAGTTCGTGCGTGCTCGCCGCAACCGTCGACTTCAAGAGATTCTTGACGAGGACCGTGCCTTCCGCGCCCAATTCGTGATTCGGTCGCGACTTCGCATCGGCGGCGAGCGACCACTGACCTTCAAACGCTGGATCCGACGCGAGTTCGCGATAGCGCACCGTCGACTTCAACGTCTTGTGGACGCAGTGCTCGCTCCACGTCTGCGCAAGCGTCTCGAGTTCGATCTCGCGTGGCTCACGACCGACGCGGCGATACTCGGCTTGAATCGCCTTCATCTCATCAAGCGAGAGGAAGAGGTGTCCTTCGCGCGAAAGCTTCTCAAGCCCTGCATCGTCAAGCTTCGTGATCGCGACCGAGCGGATCGCGAGTTCGTAGGGCTTTCCCGCAGGAAACGCGTTCGGAAAGTAGGGCTCGGTGTGAATCGCGTGGATGACGTGGTTTGCGAGCAGTCGCTCACCAACCGTCCGCGCGACGACGGCGTCGACGCCTTGCAAGTCATAGCGGTCACCCGTCCGGACCTCGACGTGCTTGCCGACCAACGCATGAATCGCCAGTTGCACGCTTTCCGCCGCCGGATCGGTGACACCCGCGAGCGGATGGACTTCGACCACCGCGGTTCCCGGCGCGACGGTTGGACGCGAACTCCGCGTCGACGCGCTGGTTCCCCCACTGCTTCCCCCACTGCTTCCACCGCTACTCGCGTGAATCTCCGCGCTCTGCGTGACGCAGTCAGCGAGGAGTTCGTTCGCGATGCGATCCACTTCGCTCGCCGTGAGATCGCCTTGGATCAGGTAGACGGCCGTGTGTTCGACCTTCTTCGGCGCGCGTGCGAGGCCGAGGCCTTCGATGGCGCGCTGGACGGCAGCGCCGCGCGGATCGGAGTGACCACGACGAGGACGAACCTCGACGCGATAGATGGCGGTCGAGAGGGCGGCGGTACGGGGCGAAAGATCAGCGGCGGTCGGCATAGTCTCGTTCCTGCGGCACGCGGCCGCAGGACGGCACGCGCGCCTTGGGGGGAACGCGGAGTGTAGGAAAACGGCCCGCGACGGGAATCGTCGCGGGCCGTTGATTTCTATGGATTCGCGCGACTTTCAGGCGGGTGCGCGGGAAACGGTCCGCGCACAACCTCACGCGCGACCGTTGGTGTTTCAGAACGCCATCTGCAGCATGGTGCGGAAGACGAACTCGCTCTCCTCGGCGGACGCGCGCCAACCGTTCTCGCCGTTCCACCAGATGCCATCGACTGCGTTGAACGCGATACCCGCGTCGAAGGCCCACTTGAGGTCCTCGCCGTCGAGATACCAGTTGGCACCCGCGGTCAGGATTGAAAGGTTGTTGTCGTTCCAAAGGCTTGCGGTACCCGCGGGCGACGTGATCGCATCGATTCCATCGATCGACGCCGCGCCGAATTCGAAGCGCCCGAAAACTTCCCACTTCGGCAGGAAGTAGTACGAGCCCTGCACGACGACGCCCCACATGTCGCTGTTACCGATATCGAAGAAGTCTGGTACGCCGAAGCCGTTACCGCCCTCCACAAACGCCGCGCTCGAATCCATGTACGAATAGGTAAAGCTCGCGAAGAGCGACGCACCGCCGTACATCACGCTGACGTCGGCAGTACCCATGAGCCATGTGTTCGGATCGGTGTTTGACGAGTCGGTGCCGAAGTTCGGATCACCCTGTTGGAAGTTGCCGGCGACGCCGACCATGATCGCCGTTTCATCGCCCGGCGGGCTCGTCATCGAGTTGAACTGCTGCCACTGACCCGAGAGTTTCCACTCGACGCGCGCGGTCACAGCCCAGTCAACGGTGTCATCGTCCCACGCGCTGTTGATTGGATCGCTGCCAGCACCCTTGAGAATGCCGTAAACATTGTCATCGCCGCCGTTGGAGTACGCGACTGCCGCGCGGACATCGTCAGAGATCCACGACAACTCGATACCCTGCGAAATGCCGACGCCGAGGTGCTCGACGACCGTCGATCGCGCGACACCGAGCTGATATTCCGCGTCGACGAGTTGTTCGCGCGCGAACGGCAACTTGAACTGACCGACGCGGAGCGCGAAATCATCCGAGAGTTGCGTGCGCACGTAGGCATCAATCAGTGCGAAATCGCCAGAGCCGTTGCCGAGATTCGAGAGCGGATACTGCCCGAGCGACGCTTCTCCATCCGAGGCGAATTCGCCGCGCACCTTGTATTGCCAATCTGGACCGAAGGCATGACCTTCGAGCCAGAGCTGGGTGTTTGGCATGTCGAAACCCGAGCGATTCTCGACATTGTCAGCGACATAGTTGTTGGGGATGTTGACGCCCGAATCGCCATTCGGCACCGAGCTGAAGATGTAGCGAGCCTGCAACAAGCCGCCGACATTCATGCGGAATCGTTGATCAGGACTCTCGAGGAAGAAGCCATCGTTCCAGCCAGCCGTCATGCCGGATGATTGAAGACTGCTTCGCGTGTCGCTGTCCGCGAGAACGTCGGTGACGATGCCGCGAATCTCGGCGGCGCGCTGTTCGGTGAGCCATGCTTCGTCGCTTCCCTCGCGAAGCGTTTCAACTTCGCTCGCGAGCGCGCGATTCGACGCTTCGAGTTTCTCGATGCGCTTCATGAGTTCGCTGACATCGGTCGCAGAAGGCGCATCGCCTGCGCGCGCAGCGCCCGCGATGCCGAGCGCTGCGAGCATGAGCGGCGTCCAAAGCGGACCCGGGATGCGGGATCCTGCGTGAGAAGACCGCGAGATACGGCCATTGCGAATCGAGGTACCCGTTGGGGTGCACGTCCTGTGCGTTTGGGTCGGCATCCTGCCTGCTCCTTCGGTTGAACTGCGGGAAATCCCCGCACGTCCGAATATCGGCAGCGATGCGCACGACGCGCCAGATTTCGTGTGTTTGAAATTCGCCGCTCAATCAACGGCGACAAAAGGAAAACCGGCCGCTCCTTGCGGAGCGGCCGGCTGAGCCTTGTTTCACAGGCACCGAAGTGCCCGATGGGTGGATGCGTTCTCTGTTCAGCAGGCCGAAGCCTGACTGAAATCAGAAGCTGAACGACATCTGGGCTTGGAGCATCCACTGGCCATCTTCGCCAGCGCCGTCTGCGAGCCAGTTGTTGCCGGACGCTGGGAATTCCCAGAGACCGATGCCGTCGAACGCGTAACCGAAGTTGAAGCCGAGCTTCGCGGTGTTCTGAGCCATGTACCAGTTGGCACCGAAGGTCAGCGTCGAGAAGTCGTTCGAGTTGAGGTTGGTGTCAGCGTCGCCGTACTCGTAGCGAGCAACGAGTTCGACGTCGTCAGAGACGAACACGCCGCCCTGGAGGGTGAAGCCGTATGGGTTCTCGGCGCCGCCCGGAGCGTCGTCGTTGTTGTCCCAGTAGAAGGCACCCATGACATTCGCGCCGCCGAAGTCGACGGTGACGTCGACGGTTGCGCCGAACACGTCGCCGTCGCCAGCGGTGTTCGAGTCAGCCCAGTTGAGGCCAGCGCCGATGAGGACGCCCATCTCTTCGCCACGGAACGACATGGCGTTGTTGAACTGATCCCACGTGCCCGAGAGCTTGAACTCGGCGCGGCCGGTGAGAGCGAACTCGTCCGAAGGCGAGCCCGAACCCCAGTTCGCGTCGACCTGGTTCAGCGCGTTGACGTACGCAACAGCCGCGCGGAACGCGTCAGCCGAGTACGAGAGCATGAGGCCTTGGCCGTAACCGTCAGCAAACGCGTTGCTGATGGTCGAGTAATCGTTGAACTGGAGGTTGCCAGCGTCGGTGCCGTACTCGCCCGAGAAGGGGAGCTTGAACTGACCAACGGTCATCGAGAGGCCGCCGCCCATGTCCTTCGACACGAACGCGTCGGCGAGGACTGGTGACTGATTCACGGGATCGCCGTTGCTGTCGACGCCCAAGAATTCAACGTCGTTCGAGTATGCGAAGTAGTACGCAACCTTGTACGACCAGGTCGAGTCGACCATGTTGCCGCCGAAGGTCAAGCGCGTGCGCTTGTTCTCGAAGCCCCAGGTCTGATCTTCGCCGGTGCCCGCGTCGTTGCGGTTGTTGAAGGTCCAGCGAACTTGCTCGAGAACGTTGAGCTTCATCGAGTAGTTGCCGTCAGCCGACGACATGAAGAAGCCGCCGTTGTAGCCGGCGCCAGCGCCGCTGCCTTGGAGGCTCGAGCGGGTGTCCGCGTCCGCGAGGACGTCGGTCACGATTCCGCGGATCTCAGAGGCGCGCTGCTCGGTGAGCCACGCATCGCCTTGCGAGTTCTTCATCTCGGCGATCTGTGCCTTGAGGTTCGCGACTTCTGCCGCGAGTTCGCTGTTCTGATCAGCGCCGAAAGCCGCGCCACCGATGGCGAGGGTCGTACCGGCGAAGAAGCCGACGGTCTTGGTGAGACTCATGTATGAAACTCTCCGTACTAGTTTTGGGACCGGGTTCAACGGTCCACGTCATCCACCCGTCCGCCTATTGCCGTGACCACCAAAGGACACGGCCGGACGGTTCTCCATCATCGGCCGACTCTGGCCGAATTGATGAGCGGGAAACTTACAGACTCGTGAGCAACTCGTCTAGTCGGCGGGAAATGTGTTGGGCGAGCGCAATGGTTCCGCCGCGCCGCACGACACTTAAGTACCTCTACGAATTGCATTTATGTTTTTCTTGAGCGGGCCAGCAGGCCGACCATGCGGGTCGGCAAGATCCGCCTCTTCATTCTTTCGCGCCCTCGATTCGAGCGCAGTTCTCAGTCGCCGCGCCGTTCTGACGGGGTGCATGTGGGCCGCCGCTCGGTCACAGTTCAGTCGCTCAAGCGTCTCTCTGAGAGATCGCGCAGTGCGGACGGCGCGCTATATGCGCCGCTTCGATGCACTCCTTGCTTCCGCAGTTTTCGGTTCGGCGACTTCACGAGTTGAAGCGCGTCCGCCGCGGTCCATCGCGCCTGCTGTTTCGGACGTGTCGTGCGCGCCTGCGAGCGTGCGTTGCACTGGTGAGAGCACATCGAGTGCGCGTTGGATCGTGCCAACTTTCACAATGTCGCGTTGTTCGTTTCGCGCGTCGCGCTCGACATTCGCGCCGATTTTCGCGGAACTCGGCACAAGCACGACGCGCGCGCCTCGGCGAAGCGACTCATGCACGCGCTGTTCAATCTGCGGAACCGTGCGCAATTCTCCCGTGAGGCCGACCTCTCCAATCGCCACCGTTCCGTGCGGAAGCGTGCGGTGGAGAAACGCTCCAGCGACCGCGAGCGCGATCGAGAGATCTGCGGCGGGCTCCGCGATTTTCAGGCCGCCAAGCGCCTGCGCGAAGACATCTTGATCCGCAAGTCGCAGGCCGCCGTGCTTCTCAAGCACCGCGATCAACATCGCAAGTCGACTCGAATCGAGACCGGACGCACGACGCTTCGCGCTTCCGAGAAAACCCGTCGAAACAAGCGCGTGAACTTCTCCGAGTAGACAGCGTGTTCCGGCCATCGTCGCGACGAACGCACACCCCGGCGCTGGCGGCCCACCCGCCAACGGCACACGCACCGCTTCGACCTCAGCCAATCCATCGCCTTGCATCTCAAAGAGGCCGATTTCCTGCGTTGAGCCAAACCGATTCTTCACACCGCGTACAACGCGAAGCGCTGAGTGCCGATCGCCTTCGAAACCAAGCACGACATCGACAAGGTGCTCAAGCAGTTTCGGTCCCGCGAGCGCGCCCTCCTTTGTGACGTGACCGACGAGTACGACGCCGCAGCCCGTCGACTTCGCGAGCGCGACGAGGTCGAGCGTGCAGCGACGAAGTTGGGCGATCGAGCCCGGAGCGGCCGACACGTCGGCGCGGTGCACGAGTTGAATCGAGTCGACGAGTACGAGCGATGCGCGCACGCGCCGAGCCTGTTCAACGATGCGCGCGACATTCGTCTCGCCAAGCACCAACAGCCGCTCGCCAAGCGCCTTTGCTCCGCCTGCGCGCACCACGGGCTCAAGTCGCTCCGCGCGCAATCGCACCTGCTGCGGACTCTCTTCGCTCGACGCGTAGAGCGCGGTCCCTCCACCCACCGCGATCGATGCGGCTACCTGCATCAGAAGCGTGCTCTTACCGATGCCTGGATCGCCACCGAGAAGCATGACTGACCCAGGAACGACGCCACCTCCGAGCACGCGATCGAACTCGCTGATTCCTGTTGGGATCCGCGGTACCTGCGCCTCAGGGACCTCCGAAAGCGCAACCGCGCGACCGATGCCCGACCGCGCCAGAAGTTCGGCTTCCTCCGGCGTGGCGCCATCAGCGCCGCCCCAAATTGGTCCGGCGCCCGGCTTCGTCGCTTCAACCTCAACGGCAAACTTCTCAAGGCTGTCCCAAGCGCCGCAATCTGGGCACTTCCCCTGCCACTTCGGGTGATTGGCGCCGCAGTCACGGCACAAAAATTCGATGCGTGTCTTTCCCATGGGGCGCGACGATACCGACGCTTTGCGCCACTCCCCGATGTTCGGAAAAAGTTTGGTGCAAAAAGTCGAAGAACTTTTTTCGCGAAGAAAGCGAAGCGAGTCGCGAGCGCTCAATGTTCTGGCGGTCGCCGCTGCGGCGGCTCCCTGTGGCGCGAATCACGCCAGAGCGAGCGAAAGCGAAGCGAGTCGGCAACGCTCAATCATCGCACATGCTTCCGCATGCGCCACGCCCAGCGCGCGTAGTCGAGCATCGCATGGCGTCGATCCGCCGCGGATGGCCACTTCGACTCGTCCACGCCAAACGCCGTTTCCTTGCGCCACTTCCAATACGCGCCCCCGACGCGAAAGCGCGTCGCGAACCCGAGTGAGAGAAGTCCGAGGAGCGACTGGATCATCGCGTTCGATTGGGAAATCCGTGGCGCGTCGCGTCAGTGCTGCGACATCAGGCCTTGGCGCGGATCAGGAATCGCGCGGTCATCGAGCGCGACGCCCGGCCGACCAGCGAGACCCGTTCCGTCTTCAACGAGCGGGCTGAAGCGGCTACCGATCATGCGAATGCGTTGATTCGCTTCAACGTGGCCGCTCATGATCGGCGAGAGGAAGTAGATCAGCGCCATCGCGCCGAGCGAGCCCGCCCAGAGGAAGCCGGTCGCGTCGAAGTAGACGAAGAACGACACCATGAGGAGGAGGATGAGCGACACAGGAATCATGCCTTCCCACGAGAGGCGCATGAGCTGATCGAAACGGAATCGCGGAAGCGTCCAACGGATCGCCATCGTGAGCGAAACCATCAGCGTCACCTTGCCGAGCACAACCGCAATCTGCGCAAGCATGAGGAGCGGTCCACCTTCGACGGGGAGGTCGAGGCCAGTGAACGGATTCACCGACCAACCGCCCATGAAGAGCACGACGAAGAACGCCGAACCCGTCACGATGTGGAAGTACTCGCCGAGGAAGAACAGCGCGAACTTCATCGAGGAATACTCGGTGTGGTAGCCACCGATGAGTTCGCTTTCAGCTTCCGCCAAGTCAAACGGCGCGCGGTTCGCTTCCGCGAGCAAGCAGACGTAGAAGATGACCGCGGCGAGCGGCTGTTGGACGAGGTTCCACTGACCATTGAGCTGCTGCTCGACGATCGTGTACGGCGCGAATGTGCCGGCCGCAAGCACCACGCAGAGAAGCGCCAAACCCATCGGAATTTCGTAGGAAATCATCTGGGCACTCGCGCGCAGACCTCCGAGGAACGACCACTTGTTGTTGCTCGCCCATCCGCCGAGGCTGACGCCGTAGACGCCAACCGCAGCCGTCGCGAGGAGATAGACAACACCGATGTTGATGTCGGCGCCGATCAGGCGAACCGAATACGCCGCGCCCGGAACCGCAACGCCGAGCCATTGCACGAGGCCGGTGAGATCAATCTGCCCAGCCCAAGGAATCACGACGAAACCCATGATCGCCGGCGCAACGATGAAGCCTGGCGCCAAGAAGAAGAGCGCCTTGTCGACGCCGGTTGGGTTGTAGTCTTCCTTCAGCATGAACTTGATGCCGTCGGCGATCGGCTGAAGGAGCCCCTGCGGGCCGACGCGGTTCGGTCCGATGCGATCTTGCATCCACGCGCTGAGCTTGCGCTCGAGCATGATGGCGTACGCACACCCACCCAAGATCACGTGGACCATCGCGAAGATGAGTCCGACGTTGACCAGGAGCTGAACGATTTCCGGCGTGAGCTGGAGGTTGAGACCCGCGAGCATAGGGCGCGAAGTGTAGCGTGGGCTTCAGGCTCGCGGATGCGCGCGAGAAGCCGCGAGGGGAGTCGCGAGAGGCGCCGCGACGCGCCCCCCGCCGTCAACTTCCAACGAGTTCTGCCGCCCGACGCTCCGCCTTCGGACGCGCAAGGTGCGGGAAGTAGTCTTGGATCGCAGTCACCGTCCACGCGCCCGCGCGGAGTGCTGCGATCGCATCGACCGTGGCCTTCGCCGCCGACATCGTCGTAATCATCGGAATGCCCGCGCGCACCGCCGTTGCGCGAATGCGGCCTTCATCCGTCTTCGCGCCCTTGCGGGTTGGGGTGTTGATGATGAGGTGGATCTCGCCGTTGGCGATCAGGTCGAGCACCGTCGGGCGCGCGCCTTCGCTCAACTTATGCACCGACTTCGTCTCGATGGAATACGTCTTGAGGAACGCCGCGGTGCCGCGCGAGGTGTAGACCTCAAAGCCCATCGACTTGAGGCCGCGCGCGATTTCGATCGCCTCATCCTTATCGCCGTCACGCACCGAGAGGAAGACGTTGCCAGACGTCGGGAGTTTGACGCCCGCCGCCATTTGCGCCTTGGCAAACGCAATCGGCAGCGACCGATCGGCGCCCATGACTTCGCCGGTTGAACGCATTTCAGGCCCAAGCACCACATCGACGCCGAGGAACTTCGCAAACGGGAAAACCGACTCTTTCACCGCATAGAAGCCCGTATCTGGAATCTCCTTCGTGCCGAGTCGCGTGAGTGAACGGCCCATCATCACTTGCGCCGCGATGAACGGCCACGCCACGCCCTTTGCCTTGCCGACAAACGGCGACGTGCGCGATGCGCGTGGATTCACTTCGAGAATGTAGACATCGCCATCTTTCACCGCGAACTGGACGTTCATCAAACCGCGCACGCGCAAACGCTCTGCGAGGCGCATCGCGGTCGTGCGAATCTCTTGGACGAGCTTCGGCGCGAGCGAGAACGGCGGAACGATGCAGGTCGAATCGCCCGAGTGAATACCCGCTTCTTCGATGTGCTCCATCACGCCGCACACAACAGCGCGCGGAGCATCAGCGTCGTGCGCGAGCATCGACGCGCGTGTTCCTTCGCTCGGCTCGTAATCGGCGACAACATCGACGTCGACTTCGGTTGCGTCGTTCAAGAAGCAATCAATGAGGACCGGCGCATTGGCGAGATCGCTCACGTTGACGGCCGTTGTCATGTACGTGCGAAGCGCGGCTTCGTCGGAGCAAATCTCCATGCCGCGGCCGCCGAGCACGTAACTCGGGCGCACGAGCACGGGGTATCCGATGCCATTCGCGCAGCTGATCGCTTCTTCAAGCGATCGCGCGATGCCGCTCGGCGGCTGCTTGAGACCCATCTCGTGAAGCAGTGCTTTGAATCGATCGCGATCTTCCGCGAGGTCGATCGAGTCAAGACCCGTACCAACAAGCGGTACGCCTGCTTGTGCGAGCCCGTGCGCGAGATTCAGCGGCGTTTGCCCGCCAAATTGCACAATCGCGCCCACAACTTTGCCCGAGCGATCGGCGCGTTCAACGCCACCGCCGTTGAGTCGTTCAATCACGTTGAGCACGTCTTCGAGCGTGAGTGGCTCGAAGAAAAGCAAATCGCTCGTGTCGTAATCCGTCGACACGGTTTCGGGGTTCGAGTTGATCATCACACTCTCGAAACCCATGTTTTCCGCGGCAAACGCTGCTTGGCAGCAGCAGTAGTCGAACTCGATGCCCTGCCCAATGCGGTTCGGCCCGCCGCCGAGAATGACGATCTTCTCGCGATCAGTCACGCGAATTTCGTCGTCGAAGACGGGCTTTCCATCGAGCGTGAACGGCGCTTCGTACGTGGAGTAGTAGTACGGCGTCACCGCTTCAAACTCAGCCGCACAGGTGTCGACGAGCTTGTAGACCGGTTCAATTCCCCGCGATTTGCGATGCGCGCGCACGGCGAGAATGGTTTCGGGCGCGATGCGGCCGAGGTAAAGATTCGCCAACTGCGCGTCGGAATAGCCGAGTCGCTTCGCTTCGAACAGCGTTTCGCGCGGGAGATCTTCGAGCCGCTTGAACGACGCGAGTGTGTCTTCGAAACGCACCAGTTGCGCGAATTCCGCGAGGAACCACGGATCGATCTTCGAGAGTTCGTGCACGCGCTCGATGCTCCAACCCATCTTGAGCGCGTAGCGCACGTAGTAGAGACGGCCTTGCGAGGGAACAGCGAGTTTGCGCGTCAACTTGTCTTCTGGAATCGGCCACTCCGCGGCGGAGCGGTCGGCGATTTGCACGCCCTTCGCGAGATCCGCGGCCGTGGCGCGCTGCGCCGCGAGCCACTTGTCGTTTCGGTCAAGACCGAAGCCAAAGCGCTTCACTTCCATCGAGCGAATGGCCTTCTGGAACGCTTCCTTAAACGTGCGACCGATCGACATCGCTTCGCCCACCGACTTCATTTGCGTCGTGAGTGTTTCGTCTGCTTCGGGGAATTTCTCGAACGTCCAGCGTGGAATCTTCACGACGACGTAATCGATCGACGGCTCGAAGCAGGCGCTTGTCGAACCAGTGATGTCGTTGCGAAGTTCATCGAGCGTGTAGCCCACGGCGAGCTTCGCCGCGATTTTCGCAATCGGAAAGCCTGTTGCCTTCGACGCCAGCGCAGAACTCCGCGAAACGCGCGGGTTCATTTCGATGACGACCATCTCGCCCGTCTTCGGATCGACGCCGAACTGCACGTTCGAACCACCGCAATTCACGCCAACAGCGCGCATGATCGCGAAAGCCGCGTCGCGCATGCGCTGATATTCCTTGTCGGTCAACGTCATGATCGGTGCGACGGTGACGGAATCACCCGTGTGAACACCCATCGCATCGATGTTCTCGATGCCGCACACGATGATGCAGTTGTCGCGCGAATCGCGCACGACTTCGAGTTCGTACTCCTTCCAACCAAGCACCGATTGATCGATAAGCACCTGCCCGATCATGCTCGCGGCGAGACCGCGACGAATGATGTCGTCGAATTCTTCGCGGTTGTACGCGATTCCGCCGCCAGTACCGCCAAGCGTGAATGCAGGGCGAATGATCGCGGGAAGGCCGATTTCCTCGAGAAACACGCGGGCATCTTCGAGATTGGTGACGGTCTTTGCCTTTGGTTGGCGCAGTCCGAGGTCCTCAACGATGCGGCGGAATTCTTCGCGATCTTCTGCGCGATGAATCACGCGGCGATCGGCACCGATCATTTCAACGCCGTGCTTTTGCAAGATGCCATCGTCGAACAATTTGCACGCGCAGTTGAGCGCGGTTTGTCCGCCGAGCGTTGGCAGCAGCGCGTCGATTGGCGTGCCGAGTTCCTTCTCGCGAATGATGATCTTTTCGACCGCTTCGGCCGTGATCGGCTCGATGTACGTCCGATCGCTGAACGCGGGATCGGTCATGATCGTCGCCGGATTCGAATTGACGAGCACGATCCGGTAGCCCTCTTCGCGCAGGCTCTTACATGCCTGCGTGCCGGAGTAATCGAACTCGCAGCCCTGACCAATGACGATGGGGCCGGAACCGATGATGAGGATCGTGTGGATGTCTTCGCGGCGAGGCATAGCGTCGTCGGTCTGTTGGACCGTCCCCCTGCGACCGGTTGTGCCGGACGCGGGTCAAGAAGGCGGAAGGCGTTGCGATGTCGGAAAGGCGGGCGATGTCGAAACGGCGGGCGGCGATTTCGCTTGAAGCCCGTTGCCGAGCCCCGCGCAAAATCCGTACGAGCATACCCGAAATGGTCCCTGTTCGTGGCCGCTTCGCGCGCGCTCGGTTGACAGCCGCTCCGCGGGAGGCGACGGTTCCCTTTGGAGCCATATCCCGAGTGCTTTTCGCGACTTCCCTCTCTCTGCTGAATTCTGCGCTAGACGCTGCACGTCCCCCATGCGTCCTCGCGGAAACCCCGCTTGGGCCTGGCGTCGCGGCGGCACTCCTGATTACGACGCTCGTCGTCATCCCCCCGTTCCTCGCGCTCGCAGTCCGCGCGATCGGCAACTGGAGCGTGCGCGGCAACGCGGTCATCGGATGGATGCGTTTCGCGACCT
>JAIYCA010000440.1 GCA_027488265.1 Planctomycetaceae bacterium | reverse complement strand
GTAAACACTGCGATGTCCGTCGGCGTTCTCAAGGAAACTGGTGAAGATTCGGTCGCCCTGTGGTCCGCGCAGGCCGCCTTCGCCGAAATTGACGGGCGAACCGACGGGCGGCTCCAGATTGAGCAGCCCCGCGACCGCAAGCATCGAGTCGCGAATCGCCTCTGCCTCAAGCCGCTTCTTCGGCATGCGCCAGATGTACGTGTTGTCTGGATCGATCTCGGCGTTCTTCGCGTTGAAGTCGCTCGACATCGCGTATGCCTGCGTGAGCATGATCTCGCGGATGAGGGCTTTCGTGCTCCAATCAAGCGCGATGAGCCGAGCTGCGAGATGGTCGAGCAACTCAGGATGCGTCGGCGATTGGCCGCTCATGCCGAAGTTGTCGGGCGTCGGGACGAGGCCCTTTCCGAAGAGGTGCAGCCACACGCGATTGGCCCAAACGCGCGCCGTCAGCGGATTTTCCTCGTCGGCGATCCACTCGGCGAATTCCAAGCGACCGCTGCCTTTGCTGATGCGCGGCTCATCTCCGTCGGAGAGAACTTGCACGAAGCCGCGGGGAACGATTTCGCCCGGCTTATCGAGTTCACCGCGATCGAGGAGCCGTGCGTTCAGCGCGCGCTCGCGTTCGCCAGCGCCCATCGTGACAAGGTTGTCCATCGTCGGCGCGCCCTTCTCGTCGAAGCGATCGAGGATCGCGCCGAGATTGGCGGCTGTCCCGCGGGTGGCGCGCGCACGAACCACTTGCTGCTGAAGGTTCGCAGGAACCTCTTCGCCGCGACGTCGCGCTGCTTGCGCCTCCGCGATGATCGCAGCGGCCTTTTCTGCCTCAGCGCGCGTGCGCTCTTCAGCGGCTGCGATCAGCGAGACCTGCTGCGGGCGCATCGACGGACCAAGCGGAAGCCCAGAATCATCGGGCAATTCGATCAAGCCCGAAGCGTGATTGTTCTGCGCGCCTTCAAACGTGCCGTACTTCGTATCGGTGGAAATAAAGATGCCTGCGACCGCGTAGTAATCCTTCTGCGGAATCGGATCGAACTTGTGGTCGTGGCAGCGCGCGCACGCGACAGTGAGCCCGAGCATGCCTTGCGTCACCGCATCGATCTGCTCATCGGCGAGATCCATCTGGAATTGCGGCTTGCCGCGCGCGTTGTGGCTCTTCGTGCCAATCGCGAGATAGCCCGTTGCGACGAGATGTTCAGCGCGCTCGGCGGAGTCCTTCGCAGGGAGGAGATCGCCCGCGAGTTGCTCGATCAAAAACTCGTTGTACGGCTTATCTTCGTTGAAGCTCTCAATGACGTAGTCGCGGTAGCGCCACGCGTGCGGATAGAGCGTGTTCGCTTCCTTGCCGCTCGATTCGGCGTAGCGGGCGACGTCGAGCCAGTGCCGTCCCCAGCGCTCTCCGAATTGCGGGCTCGCGAGCATGCGATCAATCGCCTTCGCGAACGCGTCGGGCGAGGAGTCCTTTTCGAAGCGCTCGATCTCCTGCGCGGTGGGCGGAAGCCCGATGAGATCGAAACTTGCGCGACGCAAGAGTTCGCGGCGATCAGCTGGTGCAGCGGGAGAGAGATCGCGCTCAACGAGTGTGGCCGCGATGAAGGCATCGATGGGCGTCGTGGACCACGTGGCCGTGTTCCAGTCTTTCGCGGGGGTACCCGCGCCAGTGCTTCCAGCCGCCGCGAGCGAGGGAACTGCGGGTGCCACGATCGGCCGATAAGACCAATGCGAGTTCTTCCCAGCGGCGATCTCTTGCGTGGTCCAACGCTTCGCGGTTCCGGGCGATGCACCGTGTGCCATTTCTGATTCGCTTCGAGGATCAGGCGCACCCATCGCCACCCATTGCTCAAGCAGCGCGATGTCTTCATCGCGCAACTTGCCCGCCGGCGGCATTTCGTAGTCAGCATCGTGGTAGCGCACCGCGCGGATCAGCAGGCTCGAGTCGGCGTCACCGGGCACAATCGCAGGACCAGATTCGCCGCCTTTGAGGCTCGCTTCGCGCGTATCGAGCTTGAGGCCGCCTTTCGATTTCCCCGCGGACGTCGAGTGACAGCCGTAGCAATTCGCGATCAGAATCGGGCGAATCTTCGACTCGAAGAACTTGACCTCGTCGGCGGTGAGCGCGGCTGCAGCCGGAGGTGCTGACATCGCGTCGCCCTCATCGGCCGTCATGTCGCCGGTCATGTCGCCCGTCATCACAGCGGGGGTGTCCGTTTCGGACATTTCATCCATCGACTGCGCGGTCGCCGCGGAAGTCGTGAGGAAGGTTGTCAGGATCGCGAGGGGCAGTGCGTCGAGCGTGCGTCGCATGAGTCGATTCTCCAGACTCTGAACGGCCGTTGGCGAGCAGGGATTGCGGAAATCAGCGTTTTGGCGAGGCAAATCTGCGATTCGACGGGGTTTGGGTCGGAATTTCGTGCGAAGACAAACGAATTGCTTGCATTTGGTTTCAAACGGACGAACTTGTCGGACGTTGGTTCGCGGTCGCGACTGTTCAGACGTGAGGGGCCTCACTTCGGCACGACCGCGCCGAGCCATCGTAGGAAATCCATTTCATGCTGCACGCTCGCAACGGTCTCGCTCTTTCGGTCGCTACCACGCTCGCCATCGCCAACGTTGCACTCGCTCAAGGCGCGGACAACTGCGCTGACGCGGAGTTCATCAAGGGCTACGGAACGTATGCCTTCAGCACTGTCGGTGCAACGACCGATGGC
>JAIYCA010000190.1 GCA_027488265.1 Planctomycetaceae bacterium | reverse complement strand
GGTGCGCTATTGGGTGATCTTCAACAATCAAGCGGTTTCACCGGCGCGCACCGTGCAACGCGGGTGGCTCGACGTGCTCGGCCGAAGCGTCGAAGTTGCGATCCGCTCGTCGACGATGACGGGACTGCGACATCTTTATTCACACGCCGACGCGGTGACGCGTCGCGGAGATGGATCGATCGAGGTGCGTTGGCTCGCGATTCCAAACGATTGGCGCCCGAAGGTCGAAGGTGTCTTCAAGAAGGAAACCATGAGCGAACTTGCCGACATTGGCGAACGACTCGGGGCCGATCCGAAGAGTTGGAAGACGACCGCGCCCGAAATGTGATCGATGGAGGCGGAACCAACCATCGTCCTCTTCGACGGCCGCTGCGGGCTCTGCACGCGTTCGGTGCAGTTCATTCTGAAGCGCGATCATCGTGCGCGGTTCCGCTTCGCGCCGCTTGAAAGCGCTGCAGCCGCGCACGCATGCGCCCGTATCGGCGCGCCCACGCCACAGGCCGTCGAGCCCGACAGCATCATCGTGATCACGGATGGCCGTGCGCTCGAGCGCTCTGATGCCGCGCTCGCGATTGCCGCGCGCCTCCCCTTCCCGTGGCCGATCTTTGCGGTCTTTCGCGTGGTTCCGCGCGGGCTGCGCGATTGGGCGTACGGCATCGTCGCCCGCAATCGCTACCGCTGGTTCGGTCGTCACGACGCGTGCATGATTCCATCGCCCGAGCAGCGCGCGCGATTTCTTGAGTAGGTCTGGCCGAACAGCGGTCCGACGAGCGTTCGCGCAGCCCGATCACGGCGCCGAGGGATCCAAAGCCGGCTTTACCACTCCAACGGAGTCGCTCGGTCGATCCTCAAGTTTCGGTCGATCCTCAAGTTTCGGTCGATCCTCGAGCTTTTGAATCCAAGAGAGCGAGACGAACCAGCCGCCGCTGAACCGACGGAATGACGCCAACGGGTACGGGATCTCCTCCTCATCATCATGTGGCGGCAGGATGAAGATGTCCGGCGCGCCCGGCGCGTAGGCCCACGCTGGCTCGCTGAAGCCGCCGTAGCCCTTCCCGGCAATCGGGAACACCGCGAGCCTCGCAAGCCTTAGTCGCAGTATTCGCTCCAAAGAGGGCGCGCCCTGTGCTGCCGGCGATCCTCCCGACTTTCGAACGAACTCGATCTCGTTCCCCTTCAGTCGCCACAGGTAGCCGAGATTGAACGGGTTCTCCGCCCGACCGAGATCGGTCGCCGGATCGAACGCAACAACCTCGAAGTCAGTCCAGATCGCGCCGCGGTCGACTCGGCCGCTCCAAGCCGGGATCGACACCCACGCACTTGGCTCGATCGCGGGGCCTTGCGCGACTGCTTCGAGCGCGGATCGGTCGAACCAAAACGCAACCATGCGCGGCACGCGGAGCGCAGCGATGTTCTGCGCCGCGAGCACGATGCCGATCGGAAGCAGCCAACGCCACAACGCAATCGGCACCACGCGCGGGCGACGCTTCGGCAGCGTGCTGCGCGCGGCGAGTGCGACGATGAGGCGAATGATGTAGAGCGCGACGAAGACCAATCCCGCGAGAAGCGCGACGACCCCGTCTCCGAAACTGCGCCCAGGGCTGAAATCCGTTCGGAGGATCAGAAGTCCAAGGAGTGCCGACATCGCCCACATCGGCCAACCCGGCGCCGCCGCGCTGCGACGCGCGATGCGCGCGTGGCCCTCGCCGATGTAGGTGCCGACGTCAGCCGCGTCGAACGCGCGACCACACTCGGGGCAGCGTCCGTCGGCTGTTCGCACGAGGTCGAAATCGCAATCGATGCAGCGCACCGAAAAATCCTACCACGCGCAGGCATGTACACGCAGAGGCGCGCGGGAGCGCGATTCCAACGCTCAGCGATTGAACGGGAACTCGTTGATCCAGTGGAACCCGCGGTTCATGAGAAGGAAGTCCTGCGGGTCGCGTCGCTCACAGATCGCCTCGATGCGCGCCCCCGCGATTTCGCCTGTGACGCGCAGAGATTTCTCACTTTCACGCGTGTACGCAAGCGTGCCTGCAAGCGGCGCCTTTGTTGCGTCGTCGCCAGCCGCTACGGTCATATTGCGAAGCTCGAGTGCACCCTTCGTCGATGCGCTTTCAGATGTCGACCCCGCATCGTCCGAGGCCGTTGTCGCAGTCGCGGATTCCGCGTCGCCCTTGATCTCAAGTTGCCAGCGACCATTGACGCCCTTCATGTGCGTCACAATCGCCTGCTTCCATTCGGGGCGATCGATGATCGTGAAAAATCTCCACCGCGTTGCATCGGTCACGACAGGCGGAAGCTCGACGCCATCTCTTCGAAACTCGACCACTTCCCACGTGCCATCAAGCGCGCCTCTCGGCGCGAGTGCGCCGTAGGTGTAGCGCATCTCGGACATCTGCCAGAACATAAATGGCACCGTGAAACCAACCCATGCGAGCTTCACTCCGAACGCTGTGCGCCGGAGCCACGGTTTGGTCCACGGGCCATGCAGATCTGCGCGCGAAACAGGCTTGTTCAAGAGGAACATCCGCAGCAGACGCGGCATGTCGGGCGCGGCGATCACGAGCGCAAGCACAAGCAAGTGCAACGAATAGAGCTTGACAGGAATGTCGTAGCACATGTTCAGGACGAACACGTTCGCCATGACACCTGCGGTCCACAGTGCGCCAACGAGTTGCGTCCGTCGGAAGCAAAGCAAGAGTCCACCGATTGTTTCCATCCAACCCGCAAACATCGTGTACGGCTGACTCGCTCCCATGAAGGTCCACAGCAATCCCATCGGCGATGAATCGCCGTAATCCTGCAGCAATCGCTGCATTCCTGGCTCTGGGAACTGCAGCCCAAAGACTTTGTTGATGCCGTAGCCGAACATCGCGGATGCGAGCACAAAGCGCATCGCGATCCAAAGCCCATCCTTCAACCACGGATACGACACACGCCGCCAATCGATCAAACTCCAGATCGCAGCACCCGTGAGCGCGAAGACCACATGCGAGAGAGACTGCACCCAGTTGTAGGTCGTGTCGCCCGAACCGTTCGGAAACACCGTGATTTCAAGGCCGAAAACGACCTTCCCAATCCACGTGTAGAACGGCTGCACCGCTTGATCATGCCAATATCCCACCATGCCGAGAAGTGGCACGAGTTGCAAGATCGCGGAGAAGAACGCGAAGGCGAAGTAGAGGAAAACAAAACGAAACGCGATGCGAGCGAGCGGCGACCAAGGCGTTCCTGCAGGATTTCCGTGCATTTCCGCAGCGTATCGAGAGTTCGGAATTCCGCGGGACTCAACGTGTGTGTTGTTACGCGCGACCGACGAGTAGGCGAATTCCTACCCGTCGGCCGCGCGGCGAACTTTCGATCTGTACGTGACACGTCGTCGGATCACACGCACATCACTCGAGCACGCGACGTCCGCCAAGTTCGTCGACCACCGCGTTGAGCAACGTCTCGTTGCGATCCGCGGTGATCTCCCAGAACATGAATCCACCGAGATCATGTTCACGCAAATAGTCGGCCTTCACACCGATCGATTGCGTGTCTTCATAGGAAACAAAGTGACCGCCGAATTGCGTTGGGTGATACGCCCACACAGCTTGCGCGATGGGATCCCAACGGCGCACGTAACCGCCTGTCGAGATGAACTGTTCGATCTGGTTGAAGTCGTTCACGCCGGTCGCACCAGACGACCAATCGTCCCACGTGCCAGGCGCGACACCCGTCGCTGGTTGGAAGAGGCCGTCGTTGGTCGCGCCCACGCCTTTCCACGCACGACCGTAAAACGCGAGCCCTGGCACGATCTTCTCTGATGGCACACCCGCCGCGAGAAACGCTTCAAGCGCTGTGCGCGTGTTGTAGCTTTGCTGCGTGAACGAGTTGCCCGCCGCAGGATTCCACGTGAATCCCGCATGGTGACCCGTCTGCGCCAAATCCCACGCGCCAAAGAAGTCGTAACTCATCACGTTGATCCAATCGAGATACTCGTGATAAAGCTCCACTTCGGTGTTCGCAATCTTGTCGAGCCCAGCGCCGACCGCCACCGTCAAGAGATACTTGCGATCCGCCGGACGACCGTCCTCCTTCGAAGCCGCATCGAGTTTCTCCCGCAGTTTCGCGAGCAGCAGTGTGAAATTGCGCTCGTCTTCCGGCCGCGCAATGTTGGTCTCAAGCCCACCACCGCAGGGATACTCCCAGTCG
>JAIYCA010000235.1 GCA_027488265.1 Planctomycetaceae bacterium | reverse complement strand
GAGGCGCGTCGTTGTGCGGGACAGGAGCGCCGCATACTGGAAGATCATTCGCCGTTTGGCGGCAGACGCTGTCCCACGTGTCTTCGCAGCAAAAGGGATCGATCGCACACACCGCCGTACAACAAACCGGATCTGCGCACGAAGGCGCGACGTGAACACTGAAGCAACTTCCCGCTTCGGGATTGCCGCAGTTGTCGCCACCAGCAACGGCGCTTCCGGCCATCAATGCTGCCGCAGTCATCGAGGCGACGAGAGACGTACTCACACGCGGCGTTCGTTCGGAGAATTGAGCGATCGCTTCCGCAGCAAAGAGCCGCTTGAATCGTGGGTCGACACGATCCTTCACGATGAGATCGCGCTGGATCAAACGACCGCTTCGAATATCTCGCCCACGTTCCATATGCATGTCAACTCCTGAAGCCTTCCGAGGCGCGGTGACCATACGCCAAGTCTCGGAAAAATCCACAGTTGAGAGAGAGATTGCAGGTGAACGCGCCACCCGCACGGCCGAGAACGATCGCAGGCAAGGCGTCCTTCGACTTGACCCACGACAGTCCGCAAGTGTTCGCGTTCAGTTCCATGCCGCGAGGACGAGCGACAAATCTGCCGCATTGACGGTCCCGTCATCATTGACGTCGGCCGCACCACCGGCAGCGCCCCACGCTCCGAGAACGAGCGAAAGATCAGCCGCATTGACCACTCCGTCGCCATTCACGTCGGCCGGATTGCCCTGCTCGCAATCATCGGCGAGTCCGTTTCCGTTCGCGTCCACACAGTCGGTTCCTGGGCCCTTCCACGTCGCACCCGCAGAGTTCGCCTGTGCCTGCGTGAGTTGCAAACAGAACCCGTTCGGGAAGCACGCCGCGCCCGTCGGTTGAGGACAGGTCGAGGCGTTGCACACCGTGTTATTGCCTTTGAAGACGCCATTCTGCGCGGCGCATTGCTCTGGGCTCACCGGACCGATGCACGTGCCGTCTGGCAAGCAGCACGCGCCCGTTGGGAAGCAGACGTAACCCGTGCACGTTTGTCCGAGTGGACCTGCGACGCCGCCCGCAGCAATGCACGATGCAGGCGGCAACGTGATGCAACCACCGGTCGACGCGAAGCAGCATGGGCAAAGATCCTGCGCGCAAGCATCGCCTGTGCACTGCGTACCTTCACCGTTGAAGGTTCCGCCCGCAGCACCGCAATCGGTGGCGCTCAACAGTTGGCACGTTCCATTCGGCAGACAGCAAGCGCCAGGAATGGCGCAATTCACCGGCGTCCACGTCACACGCATCACCCAGTCACCCGTCGGACGACAGAACGTCGGAAGCTGCGCGAAGGACTTCCAACCCGCGGGGCAGCCGAGCGCTCCGCAATTCACGAGATAGAGCCAATTCGTTGTGGAAGCTTGCAGGCCGCCGACGTCGGTCGTGGGAAACGCGTTCGAACCGGATGGTGGCGCAACCACGCATGGATTCTGCGTTTGATTGTTGTGGTCATCGATGCGGAAGCCAATGCTGAAGGTTCGACTGCCGTTGTCTTGCACGATGATCTGCTCGGGATCGCCTGGATCGATACCGAATTGAATGTTGGTGCCATTCGTTCCCGGCGGAATCACGAGGTGCGGCAGAATCTTTCCATCGGACGAGTACGTCGCGATGATGTTGCCTGTCGCCGGCGTTCCTTCCCACACGATGACCGACCACTTCGTCGTCGTGGTGACGGTGGTCGCGCTCGTCGCGAAGATCATCTCGCAGAGGTCGATCCGAAGCGGGAAGTCCGCAGCGGCAACGGTGTACGAACACGCTGCAATCTCACCCTCCGCAAAGCCACCTTGTGCGACGTACTGCCCGCCTTCAAAGCTCGCGTTGGTGTAGGTTGAAATCACCGGCGGGCATGCGCCCGCGACCCCGCCGTCTGCAGCGTCCTCGCTTCGGATGAGCAAGTTCGGAATGTCACGCATGCCGACGAGTTCTTCTTCCGCACGTCGCCCACCGCGCGGCGCATCGGCCGCAGCGAACGCGGCAAATCCAACACTTCCAGCAACAAACGTGACGAGCATTGGGATGCGGCACATGCGGAGGGCCTCCTAAGAGAGACTTGGGGAGAGACTTGGGGAGAAAATTGGGGCAAATGCGTCGGTCGAGAGACTGCTGGCTCAATCCCATGTCGCAGCCTTGCGACGCAGGGAATCGGCCAATCGGACTGAGCCAACGTAACACCGCATCTGCGGAGGCAAAGTGCCTCGGCGCGGATTCAGACGTTTTGACAGTCGGATAAGGCGAACGCGGGACTAGCCCGACTCAGCCCGTGACGGGCCGATCGCGCAGGACCGCCGCCAACAGGTCGATCAGCGCATCAGGCTCCGGAAGCCTTCCCGGCCCAACGGCGCGGCAAGCCTGCCAGCCGGAAGCCGGATCGATGACGTGGAACCCGTCGGCCTTCAACGTCGCAACATTGCGCGTTGTGGCCGGTTGCCGCCACATGACTTCGTTCATACTCGGGGCGAGCACCAGGGGCGTCTTCGCGCGGTCGATCGATGCGGCGAGAAGCGAGACCATGCAGTCCGCACTCCCCTGCGCGAGTTTCGCGAGCATGTTCATCGTGCAGGGCGCGATGAGCGCCACGTCGAGCCCCGAAGCCGCACGAATGTGTTGCGGATCTTTCGGTTCTGATGATTCCCACGGGCTTGTGAGCACTGGCCGACCCGACAGCGACTGGAACACAAGCGGTGTGACGAACCGTTGCGCGTCTGCCGTCATCGAGACAGTGACTTCAGCGCCCGCTTGCGCGAGCGTACTGACGACCGAACACACTTTGTAGGACGCGATACCAGCGCACACGCCAACCGCGATCCGGCGGCCTTTGAATGGCAGCAGGTTGTCCGGATGGCCGTGGTACATGGCGGAGTCGAATCAGAGATGAACGCGATGCGACAGGCAGAACTCGCCATCCTGCGCGCACGGTCAGAAACCGAGGTGCAGGATCGCAAGCCTCAGCGTTGCACGCTTTAGCGCTTGCGCGAAGGCGTGCCCTTCATCTTCTCGATGTGCTCGGGATCGATCTCGAGCGTGATCTTGTCTTGCATGATCTCGTCGATGACGACTTCAAGGTCAGATCGGCCGTTTCGATCGACGAGCGGACGCGCGCCATCGATGATTTCACCGAGACGGCGCTGGATGAGGGCGGTCAACTTGAACCGGCCGCCGAGCTTTTCGACGATGTGGTCGCTCTTGAGTGCTTCGATCATGATTAGGTCTCCCCGAGCGGGGCTGTCCCTCGGGCGAAGGGGGTTAGTATAGCGCCCCTCGCGATTCTCGCAGCCTCTCGCTCGTCTTCCTTTTGAAAGCCGTTCCCGAACCCGTGGCGGACAACGATCCTCAACGTTCAACCAAGGTAAAGCGCCAAGCCAACGCGCTGACACCCTCGCGTCCAACCGAGGGCCCGGCCCGCACCCGCTCGGCGCGCGTCATTGCCCGCATTCTCAGTCGGCTCGGGCTTCAGCGAGATCGGCGCCTCCTCCTCTTCGCCGCGCTCACCGGCGCCGCGCTTGCGGTCATCGCGCTCGCATTTATCCGCCCCATCCAGTGGGCCGAGCACGCTTCGAGCGCCTGGCTTGCCGAGCATCCCGCCCAAATCCCGCTGGCAGTCGCAATCGTGCCCGTCATTGGTGCCCTCCTTTGCGGCGCCGTCAAGAGCATCTTCCGCGTGAAGATGCAAGGCCACGGAGTTTCGAGTGTCCTCTACGCGATCCACCGGAAGCGTGCGCAACTGCCCGCAACCTTGGCCGCGCGCACCTGGCTTGGCGCGAGCGCGACCATCGCGTCAGGCGGATCGGCAGGACCCGAAGGACCAATCGTCACCATCGGCGCGACGCTCGGCTCAGTCATCGCGCGATTCCTTCGCACCAATCCGCAGAACTCAACCACGCTTGTCGGCTGCGGTGCCGCCGCCGGCATCGCTGCGGTGTTTAACGCCCCGCTCACTGGAATCTTCTTCGTTCTCGAAGTGCTGCTGCGCGACTTCTCGTTGCGCACGTTCACGCCGATTGTGATTGCCGCGGTCTTTGCCGCAGCCACGGTGCAGACGTTGATCGGAACACAAGAACCGCTCTTCGGTATCGGCGCCGAGGTTTTCCGCGGCACTGGCGATGGACTTTCGATCGCGACGACTCCCGCATTCGCGATGCTTGGCCTCGTGTGTGGTATCGCAAGCGTGTTCTTCATCCGCACGTTGCAAGCGTCGGAAACGGCGTTTGCGAAGTTCCCCGTGCCGCGCTGGATGCTCCCCGCATGCGGCGCGGCGATTCTCGCGGTGCTTGGTGTCTGTCACATGGCGTTCGCGGCGAAGTGGCTTGACTTCGGGCAAGGCACTATCCCTGCCTTCTATGGGAACGGCTACCCGCTCGCGAAAGCGGTGCTGGAGCCCGCGTTCTACACAAAGGACGCTGCAGTCGTTGTCGCTGCGCTCCTCTTCGGTCTCGCCGTCGTGAAGTGTGTCGCGACGAGTCTCACGCTCGGTTCGGGCGGCATCGGTGGTCTCTTCGCACCGAGTCTTCTGGTTGGCGCACTCGTTGGTGGTGCGTTCGGAAGCCTCGGTGAGTACATCCCGTTTGTCCGCGACGTCGGCCCTGCTCCGCTCGCGCTCGCTGGGATGGCAGGCGTCGTTGCGGGCAGTACGCACGCGCCGCTCACAGGCGCGCTGCTTGTCTACGAGCTTTCGCGCGAATCCTCGGTGCTGTTACCCGTTGTTCTTGTGGCGGCCGTCTCAACGATTGTTGCGCGACTCTTCGAGCGACACAGTTTGTATACCGCCGAACTCGCGGCACTTGGCCTTCGACTTGGGTCTGCAAGTGACATGTCGGTCTTGCGTCGACTTCGTGTGAGTGATGTGGCGCTCAAGCCGCTTGTTGTGGTGCGTGGATCGGCGTGGGCGACCTCGCTGATTGAACTCGCCCGTGGTGGCGAGGATTTCGTCGTGCTTGATGACGACGGAAAGCTGGAAGGCATCGTCGGCGCGCGCGATCTCCGTATCGCGCTTGTCAACCGCGAGGCACTCCCGCTTCTTCAAGTACGCGACATTGCGCGCACTGGTATTCGCGCCATCGATCAAGACATGCCGCTCGATCACGCGCTTGATCGACTCGAGCGCGGCCCGCTTCCCGTTCGCGGTGCGCATGGAGAGATGCTCGGCGTCCTCACTCGTTCACGCATCATGCGTGCGTGGCGTCGGCGGATGGAGCATGAGCGGTGAGCGAGCGCTTCACGTTTCGCCGCGAACAACGACTCGCAGGTCGAGGTGCGTTTCGACGGGTGATGGATGCGCGTGCGCGCGCGGAAGTCGGGCCCCTCTCCGTGCACTCCGCGGTCGGTGAAACGCTTCAAACGCGCATCGGTATCTCCATCGGTCGGCGCTGCGGGAACGCCGTGAAACGCAATCGGATCAAGCGACTGATCCGCGAGGCCTACCGACTTTCGCAGCACGATTTTGCGGCGAAATGGCGAGCGGAGACGCATCAGGCGCTCCCCGCTTCAGACAATGCGACAGACGGCTCATCAGGTGCAGCGCACCACGCGACGACGTACGACATCGTGGTGATTGTGCGACCTCATGAGGTCTTGGCGCTCGACGCATATCGCGCGCATCTCTCACACGCCTTCGCTACGCTGCATGCGGTATGGACGAAACGCGCCCAACGCAAACGAGCGGATCAAGCGACGAGCGCTGCTGCGGCGGCGGATGTCGTGGGCGGCATGCGTCCGACCAAGGCCGCGCCAGGGCAGACGATGGAGAAACTGGCGCGTCCCTCGGAGGACCAGAGCCATCCCCCGGACTCGCCGCGCGACTCATGATCGCCTGTGTACGTGGCTACCAAATCTTTCTTGGTCCGATCCTCGGTGGCCAATGTCGATTCACGCCTTCGTGCTCGTTCTACTCGATCGAGGCGTATCAACGGCATGGCGCGTGGCGCGGAACGCGACTCACGCTGCGACGATTATTGCGATGCCACCCATGGGGCAGCCACGGCCCTGATCCGGTGCCGTGATCCGGTGCCGTGATCCGGTGCCGTGATCTAGTGCCGTGATCTCGTCCTATGAAGTGTGTCGTGCGCAAACGGTCTCGCGCGGCGCGCGTCACTCCTCGCGCACACGATTCACAAGGTGACCAACCTTCGCGATGCGCACTTCGATGGTGTCGCCGTCTTTGAGGTAGAGCGGCGGCTTCCGACCAGCACCAACTCCGGCGGGCGTGCCGGTGAGTACGATCGTTCCGGCAAGCAGCGTCATGCCGCGCGAGAGTTCCGCGACGAGATATCGCACAGGGAAAACCATCAGCGACGTACTCGCATGCTGTACACGTTCGCCGTTGAGCACTGTCTCGATCTCGAGTGCTTGCGGATCAGTGATCGCGGCGGCCGGAACCAGATCCGTCATCGGGCAAAACGTATCGAAACTCTTGCCACGGCAGAACTGACCTCCTGAGCCCGTCTTCTGCCACCAACGCGCGCTCACGTCGTTCGCAACGCGGTAACCAGCGATGACCGACATCGCATCCGCCTCGGGCACATCGCGGCAATCGCGCGCGATCTCAAACGCGAGTTCACCTTCATAATCAACCTGCGGTCCACCTTCGCGGCAAACCTTCGGAATCACGATCTCATCGCCATGCCGACAGACCGACGCGGGGTTCTTCATGAACACCATCGGGCGTTCATCGGTCTTCGTACCCATTTCAGCGGCGTGATCCGCATAGTTGCGGCCGATAGCGAGAATCGCGGGAGGAATGCGCATCGGCGCACTCTACCGTCAGCGCGCATTGCGTGGATCCCGTTACTTGCGTTCGGCTTCGCTCGTGTTGTCGGCCTTCTTCGACTCTTCACGCGCTCGTGCGGCCGCCTCTTGTTCCTTGCGGTATTCGGCGAGGCCTGGCGGCTCGGGGAACGCTTGCGCGAACGGCATACCCGTCTGCGAAAGTCGCGCCACGGAATACTCGCGCTCAAGCATCGGCTTGACGCGGTCGTAAATCGCGAGCTTCAAATCGTCGGGAGCCTTTCGATAGATCACGAGTCGATCGAGCATCGGCTGCGATGTGTCGAGCATGATCTTCGTGAACACCGCAGGAATCGAGTCTTCGAGCGTACCGAGGACATCCTTCATGCGGCCTTCGCCGAACTTGTTCACGAAGTCGTTGAAGCGCGTTTCGCGGAAGTATCGCGTGAGATCACGCGCGTACTTCAGACTGTCTTCGAGCAACTTCTCGTTGTCGAGCAAGAGACCTTCGCGGAATCCGCGTTCAAGCGCGGCGTACACATCGCTGCGCACAACTTCCGGCTGCATCTCAAACTCACCGTAAAGTTGATCACGCACGAAGTCTTCGAGCGGCTTCTGATACTGGGTATTCGGGTTGAAACTTCCCGTTCCGTAGAGCGTGTCGAGCCGCGTCAGAATCTTCTGCGCGCCTTCGATATCTCCGAGGCGATACAACTCACGCACCGCTTGACGCATGAAGTTCTCGTGGAGATTCGTAAATGTGTCAGCGCCTGCACCGCGCGTTTCGTAGTGCTTTTCGTAGAGTTTTTCGAAGTATCGATCGAGCACCAAGATCCAGCGCGGATCGTTGAGTCGCGTGACGTTGTCGCCGCTAAATGGGTCGTAGCTCACGAGGCCCGAGCGCGCGAGCGCCTGCATTGCTTGGATTTCTTGGCGGTCGTTGTTGATGACCTTGAACGCCTCGAGTTCATCGCGCAGCATGCGATCTTCACCGAAGAGCATGCCACGACGCGCCCAGTAAAGCGCATGCGCCGCGGGGTGTCGCCAATCAAGCGGCCCCGTATCGCGCGTGAACTCATACATCAACTGCGGATCCATGTTGTACGAGTCGAGCAAGACCCGCTTCCGCACGAACGCAATCAACTTGTCTCCGACCTCGCGATTCTTCGCCTCACCCAAGGTCGACTCGAAGATGTCGACGAGCGCTGCCGCGCCTTCGCTCGACGCTCGAATATTGAGCGCCTTCGCGTAGGGCGAGTTCTTCCGCGCAAGCCATTGTCCGTAGAGATCAAGGAATCGCTTGTCGACCGCGAATTCGTATCGCGCGCCAAG
>JAIYCA010000159.1 GCA_027488265.1 Planctomycetaceae bacterium | reverse complement strand
TGATGAGCGTCGCGCCGCCGATCGCGAGGCGCACGCCGTCGTCCGTCGTTGTCCAGAAGGTGTAGGTGCCGGTCGCTGGCGCGATGAGCGTGCCGGTCCAGCGCACGGCGAAGTTGTCGTTCGGGATCGAGGGATCGGGCGACTCACCGTTCCACTGGAACGCGATCGTCTCGTCGATGCGCGAGAGCAGGCGCTCGGTGAACTGTCCGCCGCTCTGGCTGCGCCAGTACTGGCCGACGAGTCCGCTCGGCGCGGCCTGCTCGGTCGCCTCGGGCAGGCCGTTGTCGTCGCAATCGTCGCAGGACTGCGCCGCCGCCCGTGCATCGAGGGCGACGCACGAGGTCAGGAGGAGGAGGGCGGGAAGCGCGCGCTGCGCGAGCGTGGCGAGGTAGGTCGAGTGCATTGGAGTATGAACGAGTGTGTTCAGCCGCAGTTGCCCCATGCGGAGAGAAGCAGCGAGAGATCCGCGGCGTCGGTGGTGCCGTTGCCGTCAACGTCGCCGCCGACTGCGCCCCACGCGCCGAGAAGTTGCGAGAGATCCGACGCTTCGACAGCGCCGTTCCCGTCAAGATCCGCCGGGCACGCGGGGCCTGAGCATGGAGTGGGAATGCCGGCACCGGGATCGGGCAGCGTGCCGTTCGCGATGTCGCAATCGTCGGGAATGCCGTTGTCGTTGCAATCGGGAACCGCCATGCGGAAGGCCGATGTCGGCACGGTTTCGTAGGCCGGATTGCTGCCTGCGGATGGCGGGGCCCATTCGAGGAAGCAGAACTGTCCGCCGTTTCCTTCGTGGAACTCCATTCGGAAGTCGTACGCGGTGTTCGCGGCGAGTTCAATCGCACCGAAGCCGATTCCAGCGTTGTCGAGCCAGCGGTTGATGACGATTTCGCCGTCGATGTACAGGCGCACGCCGTCGTCCGAATCGCTGCGGAAGCGCCAGAGCCCCGATTCTCCGCCCGTCGTGATGGTGCCGGTCCAGATGACAATGAGATCATCACTCGGCGCGGTCGTCGGTTGCCAGTTGTTGTTCGCGAAGGCGATGTTCGCATCGCGGCGGACGGCGGCGAGTGGGCCGGGGCGGTATGGATCCTTCGAATTCGACGAACCAAGCCGCGGGTAGTAGCGGCCGACGAGGCCCGACGCCGTCGCCTCGCACGAATCGATCACCCCGTTTGCGTTGCAGTCGGCGGCACCCGCGGCGACGTCGCATGAGTCGAGGACGTCGTTCGCGTTGCAGTCGGTCGCGAGGCCGTTCGCGAGTTCAAACGAGTCCGCGATGTCATTCGCGTTGCAGTCGGAGGACTCACAGATATCGGTGACGCCGTTGCCATCGCCGTCGAAGGTCGGTCGGTACCGTGAACCCGCAAGCGCGAGCCAGTCGGGCGTGAAACTCGGACGCCAGCGCAGCCGCATGCGCTGATCGCCGCCGAACTCGCGCAGCGTGAGCTGGATCAGATGCGTTCCCGCCTCGAGATAGAAAGGGCCGCGCTCCTCGTTGCCGGTGTTTGATCCGAAGAGCAACACGCCATCGATCGCAAGCGTTGCGCGGTCGTCCGACTGCATTTGGAAGTCGTAGTTGCCCGTGGCGGGCACGATCAGCGCGCCGCTCCAACGCACGGAGAAGTCGTCGGTGGGCACGCCGGCGGGTTGCCAGTTGTTGTTGCCCTCGTTGGTGACATTGAAGTCGAGGCCGAGCGGGCCCGACGCGTCGAGTCGCCGTGCGACAACGGGCCCGCTGAAGTCGTTGCTGGCGTAGTAGCGGCCGATGAGCCCGAGGAGACTCGGTTCACAGGAATCCGGAATCCCATTCTGGTCGCAGTCGATCTCGACCGAGTCGCAGCCGTCGAGAAAGCCGTCGCCGTTACAGTCGAGCGCAGCGTTCGCCGCGAGGTCGACGCTATCGGGGACGTAGTTGCGATTGCAATCGCCCGAATCGCAGAGGTCGAGCACGCCGTTGCCGTTGTTGTCGACGCCGGCGCGGAAGTTCGTGTTGCCGATGACGTTCCACGTCGTCGAGGACGAAGTCTTCCGCTCGAGTTTCATCTTCGCCTCGCCGAAGTCCTCGCGAAGTTCGAGGCGGATGAAGTGCGTGCCCGCGGTGACGAGGATCGGGGTCGCCGGCACGATCTGATTGCTCGTGACACCATCGGACGAGCCGATCAGTACGCCATCGAGATAGAGGCGGTAGCCGTCGTCCGAACTCACTCGGAACTGGAACGGCGCGGTCTGGTTGAAGAGGAGCCCGCCGGTCCAGCGCACACTGAACTCGTCGCTCGGCACACCCGCGGGGAGCGACCAGTTGGAGAGGTCGAACGTGCCTGCACCGCCCAGATCGACGCGCACGGCGGCTGGCGAACCCGACCACGTGCGGTTTGCGAAGTACTCGGCCGTCAGACCTTGGATCCCGACCTGCTGCGCGTCGGCGAGCCCGTCGCCGTTGCAATCCTGTGCGTAAAGCCCGGTGGGCGCGGCGAATAGGGCGACCAATGCGGCGGCCGCGCCGTGCGTGATAGAACGGAAGGACGAGGCGCGGTTTGGGCGAAGGTGGGGCAGGGCGTGGACGAAGGACATGCTTCTCTCCATGGGTGGGATTTCTGGAAATTGACATGGTTTCGAAGGAAAGCAAGCAGAAAGCGGCGGATTGGCAGCCGCCAAAGGCCAATGCACACCCCTGAGTGTCGGCCTGCCCAACAGGCGCACACTCTCCGGTCTGAAGTCCATTGCTCGGTTACGTGTTCGCGCGCGCGAGGGAAGGCAGCGGCACGTCGAGCGCGTCGGCGACCGCGCGCAACACCAAGTGCTCGGTTTCAGAGACGCGGTCATCGTGTGCGGCGGCGCGTGCGGCGAGCGTCAGAAGTTTCTGCCGATCTGCGAACGTGAGTTGCGAGAGTCGCGCGACGGCCGCATTCAGCGTGTCGAGCGAGCGATCGCTTGCAGGGGGCATCGCGGGAGCTTGCATGCCGAGTCCTGCGTAGGCGCGATTGAATGCGGCAAGTGCGGCGTTGTCTTCGTGTTCGACCGACGCGACCGTTGCAATCACCGTGCGAACCTCGCTCGCGAGATCCGCAAGCCGCATCGACGCCTTCGTCGGCGCCTGTGCGAATCGCCGCTCCACATGTCGCTCGAGGCACTTCGCAAGCGCCCATTCGCGCAAATCGATGGAGCCGTCGGCGCGCATCGCACGCGCGAGTGTTTCGCGAAATGCGCGGTAGCGGGTGACACCGAGTTCAATGAGGGCAGGGCTTGCGAGATCGACGACCGCGAGCTGTGCGTCGCCCGAGAGACGCGCCAACGGGGACGCAAGTCGTGCATACATGTCGTATGCCTCGCGGTCGCGCTCCGCGATGAGTGCGTCGCACGTTTGGTGGCCCGCCGCGCGGCGCGCGACTGCGTAGCAAATCGCGCGTGCGCCGACACAGTCATGCGCGGCATCGACGAGTTCCGTCGGAAGTGACGCGCGCCACGACGCTGCCGCAGCGATGCCACTCTCGTCGAGTGTTCCCGCGTGTTCGACGGCGCTCGCAGCACTTGACACTCCGCCTCCGCCAGCAAATCCCGCGGTCGGCATCGCGGCTGCGGCTCGGTTGCGCGCTTGCGTGGCACGCTCTGCAAACTGGCGATTCGCATCTTGAGGACTCTTCGGGCGCTCACGCTCAGAAGCGGAGCGCTCACGCTCGGGAATCGCATTCGCGCCCATCGCCTTCAACGCAGCGATGCGCACTTCGAGCGGCGGGTGGGTTGCAAACAGCGTGTTCAAACTCGACGCGAAGAAGAAGTGGTTGAGTTCGCTCGCGGCAGGAGAATGAATGCGCGCGGAGTGATCGCGAATCTTCGCAAGCGCGCAGGCGATGCCGTTCGGATTGCGCGTGTACTGCACAGCAGCAGCGTCGGCGAGAAACTCGCGCTGCCTGCTGATCGCGGCTTGAATCAAGCGCCCAAAGAGCATGCCGAGCGAGCCGATGCCCCACACGACGAGTCCCACGACGATGAGCCCGGCGCCGATCGCAGGTCCTGGGTTGTTCTTTCCTCCACGCGAACGCGCAAGCGCCGGACCGATGAAGCGGAAGCAGATGTACCCGAGAACACCGACGGCCATGATGCCCGCGATGACCGCGGTTGTTCGCGCATTGATGCGCGTATCGCCGTGGAAAATGTGGCTGTACTCGTGCGCGATGACGCCTTGCATCTCGTCGCGCGAGAGAAGCTGCATGCAGCCGCGCGTCACGCCGATCACGGAGTTCGTCGGATCGGGGCCGGCGGCGAACGCGTTGATCGACGGATCTTCCATCACATAGACGGGCGGCACAGGAACGCCCGACGCGATCGACATCTCTTCGACGATGTTGAGCAGTTGACGTTCGCCTGGATCGCGCGTTGACGCAGAAATGCGCTGTCCGCCGAGCATTTCCGCGATTTTCGTACCACCTTGCGAGAGTTGCGCGAGTTTGACGAGCGTCGCGATGATGACGATGGCGCCAACGATGCCGATGACGCCAAGAAGAAGTCGCCACTCGGTAAACGCACTTGGCCCAACTTGCGTGGCGAGCAGGCCTGCGATCGCAGCCCACATGGCGATGATGGTGCCAGCGATACCAAAGATGAAAAACGCAACCAATCGTCCGGTTTGCTTGCGTGCGTTGTCTTGGCTTGTGAAGAAGTCCGTGGACATCTCGCTCCCTCAGGTCGAAGCACTCAACTCATTGCGAAACACCAACAAACCCGCGTAGAACTCAGAATTTCACCGCCACGGCTGCGCGCGCAGCGGCATCGGCTTCAAAGAGACCCATCTCGGTGATCCCAAACGTGCGCGCGACGACGCTTGCAGGAAACACGACGATCTGTTCGTTCAGACGCATCACTGCGTCGTTGTAGGCCTGACGCGCAAACGCAATGCGATTCTCTGTGCTCGCCAGTTCTTCTTGAAGTTGCAGCGCGTTCTGGTTTGCCTTCAACTCGGGGTAGCGCTCGACGAGACCGATCAGTCGTCCAAGCGCGCCATCGAGCGCGGTCGAAGCATTCGCGAGTTGCGTGATCGATGCAGCACCGAGCATCGCGCCTTCCGTGGTGCCGAGCGCTCCGAGTGCACCTGCGGCTTGCGAGCGCGCTGCAATCACGGCTTCGAGCGTGGCGCGTTCATGCACCATGTAGCCTTTGACCGTTTCGACAAGATTTGGAATGAGGTCGAAGCGGCGCTTCAACTGCACATCGATTTGGCTGAACGCGTTCTTCGCGCGCACTTGCGAACGGCGAAGCCCGTTGTAGACAGCGATGACCCAAATCGCGGGCACAAGGACCACGATGGCGAGAACGCCGAGGCCGACAAAGAGCGCAGCGTTGGAGAGTACGAGCGGGATCCCTTCCATGGCCGCGGAGTGTAGCCGCGCGCGGGCGTCCGTCAGGCGCCGAACTCCGCGTTCCACTTGCCGAGAATCGCACGACTTCGCGCTCGCCGGAGTTTCGTGCGCGCGAGCAAGTCGTCGACGAAACGCACGGTGTCGAGCATGTAGGGGCCAATCCCAAGCATGACGGCGTCGGCGCGCGCAGCATCGGCGGCGTCGGTGACTTCGCCGCGGGTTGGGAAGCCGTGGTCGGTCATCGATTCAAGCACTTGCGTCGCCCAGATCACGGGGACGTGCGCAGCTTCTGCGAGCGCGAGGATCTCATCCTGCGCTTCGGGCAAGTTCTCAAATCCGATTTCGACACCGAGATCACCGCGCGCGAGCATCAACCCGCATGGTGGCATCTTCATGAGTTGAAGCAGGATTTCTGGAAGCGCGTGGCACGCTTGCGGGGTTTCAATCTTGGCGACGACGCCGATCGGACGCTTCGTGCGAGCCAAAATGGCCACATGCAAATCGGCGATGTCCGCTGCATGCCGCACGAAACTCATCGACACAAAATCCACGTTTGCGACGGCGAAGTCAAGGGTTTTGAGATCGTCATCCGTCAGTGCGCGAATCGGGAGATTGGTGTCGGGGACATTCACGCCCTTGCGATCCTTGAGCGGCCACGTTCCTGTGCGCGCAGCTTCGATCGTGCAGGTTGCCTCGGCGGAAGCGCGGTTGATGGAAACGCAGCGCGCGCGAATGTTGCCATCGTCAAAGAGAACGCGGTGGCCGACTTCGATGTGTGCCACGAGTTCGCGCGGTCGCACGGCGATGCGCGCAGGCGCGGTTGCGCGACCGTCGGCATCGCGCGGTGCGTCGGTGCTCGCGGCATCCACGTGCAGAACCACGGCGTCGCCGGCGCGCAGGGAGATCGGGCCGCTCGCGCACGCCCCCGTGCGAACTTTCGGCCCAGCGAGATCGATCGAAATTGGAATGCGTCGTCCGCGCGCGGCTGCTGCGGTTCGCAACGCATCGGCGCAGGCTTTCCACTGCGCCGGATCGCCGTGCGACGCGTTGATGCGGCCGACATCCATGCCAGCGTCGATGAGCGAACCCATGAACGCAGGGTCGCCTGCGCCCCAAGGTGGCAGCGTCACAACGATGCGCGTGGCGTGCGGAATCGGCGGGCCGAGGAGTTCAGCTGCGTGTCGCTCAAGCAGCGTCGCGCCATCGTCGATTGCGATGTTGGCGCGCGGTTCATCGGGGGTTCGCCCGCACATGGCGGCGAGTGCGCGTTCGACGGCGTCGAGTGTCGGCATCACATGCGCCTCGCGGCGCGCGAGCGACGAGAGGCCCGAGCGGATCAACTCTGCTTGCAGCGGAACATGATCGGTCGCGCGGAGCGCGAGGTAATGCGCGAGATTCGCGGCACTTCGCTGCATTGCGATCGGAAGCGCTGCGATGGATTCCTTCATTCCACGTTCCGCTGCGGTCGCTTCGTCTCGCAAGGTACGAATCGCATCGGAGAGAATTGCAAGTCGTGCAGTGTCGTTCGTGTCCATCTCAAGGAACTCCCGCAGTCGTGGAATGTGCCGACGGATACACCGACGGATATGCCGAAAAGGGAATACCGTCTAGGGCGCGCGCATAGTTGCGCCACCGTCCAACCGAGGCCTGCGTGAGTGGACGGCTGACTTGGTCGTAACTCAACGTGCGCACGGTTCGACGCGATTGATGAAAGCTGAGCACGCTCGCATCCCACGAAAGCCCGAGGAAATCAAGCAATTCGCGCATGCGCGGTTCGCCCTCTTCAACGAGTGACTCATATCGCACGGTGTGGATCGGGACGCGAAG
>JAIYCA010000182.1 GCA_027488265.1 Planctomycetaceae bacterium | reverse complement strand
GAAGCGCGACTTCGAACGGCGGATGGCTCGCGACGCGGTTTCGTCGTGCTCGCCGTCGAAGACACGGGCCCAGGCATTCCTGCCGAAGCACGCGAGCGGATCTTCAATCCGTTCTTCACGACGCGCGAAGAGGGGACTGGGCTCGGGCTCGCGATTGTGCATCGCATTGTGGATGCACATGGCGGCATGACGGCGTGCGGTGAAGCGCATGCGGTCTCGCCCGCTGCAGCTTCGCGCGGCGCTGGTCGTTCGTCGCGCGGTGCGTGACTCGAACTTTCGCGTCCGCTTGAGCCAACAAAAGTTTCCACAGCGGACGGAGTTTCGCTCGGAGAAGCCGTCCGCCGAAGGATTGGCGGCGATCACAAGATCCAAACAGTTCACGCAAACGCTGGATGAAGGAGTCGTCCTATGGGCAAGGTCTTGGTTGTTGATGACAAGGAACTCATGCGCGATAGCGTTGCGGCGATTCTTTCGCGAAAGGGCCACGCCGTGGTCACCGCGCCAGATGCGCGCGCGGCACTTGCACGCATTGCCGACAAGCGGCCTGAGTGCGTGGTGACCGATCTGCAGATGCCGGGCATGAATGGGCTCGAGCTGCTCGAAGAGATTCGCAAGATCGATGCAGAACTCCCAGTCGTCTTCATGACGGCGTTTGGTTCTGTGGAGACTGCGGTTGATGCGATGCGCAAGGGCGCATTCGACTATGTCACGAAGCCATTCTCGGGCGATGAACTCGCGATCTCCGTCGAGCGCGGCCTTGAGCATGCGCGACTTCTCCGAGAAAATCAGGTGCTTCGCGCGAACGCCACGCCGCAAACGCGACGCGCACAGACGCATCGCATGATCGGTTCTGGCGCTGCGATGGAAGAATTGCGCGCGAAACTCGCGCCGATTTCCGGAAGCCACGGCACCGTGTTGATCACGGGTGAGTCGGGTACCGGTAAGGAAGTTGCGGCGCGTTTCATCCATGAAAACAGCCCGCGCGCATCAGGACCGTTCCTTGCGATCAACTGCGCGGCACTCTCTTCGGCACTTCTCGAGAGCGAACTCTTCGGGCACGAGAAGGGCGCATTCACCGGCGCGGATCGTCTTCGCAAGGGACGATTTGAACTTGCAGACGGCGGCACGCTGCTTCTCGATGAAATCAGCGAGATTCCGCCAGATTTGCAGGCGAAACTGCTGCGCGTCTTGCAGGAGAAGAGCTTCGAGCGCGTTGGTTCGAGCGTTTCCCAAAAGGCAGACGTACGCATTCTCGCGACCACGAATCGCGATCTTGCGAAGGAAGTCGATGCGGGCCGTTTCCGTGGGGATCTCTTCTTCCGTCTGAACGTATTGCCGATTCGCATGCCAGCATTGCGCGAGCGGCTCAGTGATGTGACCGAACTCGCAGAGCATTTCCTCGGCTTGGTCGCCGATCGCGAAGGTGGCCGTCGCAAGCGGCTTGCGAAGGATGCGCTCGGGCTCTTCGAAGCGTACACATGGCCGGGCAACGTGCGCGAACTTCAGAATCTCTGCGAACGTGCCGCGGTGCTCGCGTCGAGCGAAACGATCTCTGCGGAACTCGTCGCTCCATGGCTCGTGGCGCCTACAGGTGGTGCAAGTGCTGCGGCTTCGGGCGGTGTGGTGACGCGTCTCGCGCGACCGATGGGCGAACCGCCGATGATTGAAACGTTTGCCGATGCGGCAAATGCGTTGATTGGCGTCGGATCGAATGGTGGATCAGGCAATGGTTCGACGGCGGCTATTGCGTCGGTCGGTGATGGCACTGGGCTTCCAAGTCTCGTGTGCGACGGCGATCTCACGCTCGATGAGATCGAGCGTCGTTCCATCGTTGCAACGCTCGAACGATTCCGCGGACACCGCCAAAAGAGCGCGAAAGCCCTGGGAATCGGCGTTCGCACGCTCGGCTTGAAGTTGAAGAAGTGGAAGGACGAGTCGCTCGTTCCTGCTGAACTCTGAGGTACGCGATGCTCGACGGTCTTCAGAACAATTCATCGCTGCCCGCACTGGAGCGTTCGCTTCAGTTCATGTCGGCACGGCAGAAGTTGCTCGCGGCGAATCTCGCGAACGCCGAGACGCCGGGCTATCGACCGGTCGATGTCGATCCGCGTGCATTCCAAGGCGCACTTCGGGAGGCGCTCGATGCTGGTCGTGTCGATGAGGGCGGTTCGCTCGCGTTTGAGGAAGGCGGACCAGTCTCGTTTGATGGCGGCGTGACCAAACTTGATCCGACGGTACTCGGTGAAAATGTGCTGTTTCACGACGGAAACGACCGCAGCATGGAACGACTTTTCCAGAAACTCTCAGAGAACGTCTACACCTTCCGTATGGCATCGCAGTTGCTGCGCGGTCAGTTCGATCAGATTCGCTCGGCCATCCGCGAGCGTCCGTAAGGCTTGCATCTCGCGGTGTGGTAGGGCGTGCGTGCTGGCGGCGGCTTTCATACGCAGCTGATTTGGAGAACCAACATGTTCGGCATCCTCGACATCTCAACCTCGGCACTCGTTGCCAACCGCACGCGGCTCGACGCCATCGCCGCAAACATTGCAAATGTCGACGTGCCGGTCGATCCTCGCTCGAAGAGCACCCCGTTTTCCGAGCGCGTCGTCGAGTTCGCGTCGGGCGACCCGACGTCCGGAGCGGCGGGAGGGGTGCACGTCGCACAGATCACGCCGCGCAACGCATTCCGGCAGACCTATGAACCGTGGAGCGACAAGGCGGACGCGGACGGTTACGTCCGTTACCCCGACATCGACCCCGTGGTCCAACAGGCGAATGCGATGCTCGCGATGCGAAGTTATGACGCAAATCTTGCCGCGATCGACGCCACAAAGTCGATGATCGAGGCGAGCCTGCGGATCTTGGGTTGATTCTGGCCGCGGGTGAGCGGCGGGCAGTTGGCACGGATTGTGCAGTGGGCTTCCTGAGGATTCCGACGGTCGTCGGAGAGTTCTCAGAGTGAGGGGCCGCGAACCATGATTGATCCACTCGGCATCGTCTCCCGCGTGAACAGCCAGCCCGGCGTTGGGGTTCGTCCCCAAGCGCAGCAGGGCGGTGGCGATTTCAAGCAGGATTTGCTTGATGAAATGCGTCGGGTGAACCAGATGCAGCAGGACGCGACGCAGGCCACGAACGAGTTGCTGACTGGCCAGCGCGACGACATCGAAGGCGTGATGATTGCGACCGAGAAGGCTGATTCTGCCTTCCGAATGCTCCTCGCGCTGCGAAACAAGGTCGTGGACGCGTACGACGAAGTGAAGAACATCCGCGTCTAAACCGAAGAAAATCGCTGGTTGGGGGACGTCTTGGCGTGCCGCTGTGCGCGGGGTTCTGTCATGGAACGTGCGTGCACGGGCGTTCGGTTCGCCGTTGGTGGCGACTCTCAGCGAATCCGCCTAACCCTCGCACGCGCCCTCCGCGCAGAAATCGCCGGATTCATCGCGCAGTCTTTGCGGGGTGAAACACTTCCTTGCCGATAGGGGTTCTCCCGATACGTCGCGCTAGGACGGCACGACGCACCGGATTCCCCCCGATCGACCCGCGCCACGGCATGGAGGCCACGCGTGCAGGCTCTGCGCAACATGCTCGAACTCGTCCGGACACGACTGTCCGGCCTTTCGCCCTCTGCGAAGCTCCTCGCAGGAAGTCTCGTCGTCATTGTGGCGCTCGGGTTCTTCCTCATCGCGCAGTGGAGCGCAACCACCGATCTTGTGCCGTTTGCGGTGAAAGAAGCGTCGCTCGAAGAGGCGCGCGCTTTCTTGTCTGCACGCGGTGTGTCGTACGAAGAGAAAGAGGGCCAGCTCCTCGTGCCCGTCGATCGGCGCAACGAACTTGTGTCGGCCTTCGCTGAGCAAGCAAGCAGTGGCTCGGGCATCGACTTCGATCGGCTCATTGCGCTTGACAGTCCCTTCGAGACGACGCGACAGAGTGAGACGAAGAAGCTGATCGCGCTGCAGAATGTGCTTGCAAACACCATTCAAGGCTTCCGCAATGTGAAGTCGGCCCGCGTCTTCATTTCGCCCAAGCCTGCGACGCCGCTTGGTGCGTCGCGCCATGTGCAGACGGCGAGCGTGAATGTTGTCATGCGATCCGGAGCGCTCTCCGATGAGCAAGTCGATGCGATCGCATCGATGGTCGCGGGCACGCAATCCGGACTGAAGCCTGAAGCGGTCTCGATCACCGACGGGCTTCGCAACTATCGAACGAGCTTTGCGCGCGCGGGTGCGACCGGTGAAAATCTCGATCAAGCGCTCAAGATTGCGGACGCTGTGCAGGCACGTATCGCAACATTGCTCGCCGCAATCGAAGGCGTCTTGATCGCGGTCAATCCGCAAGTGGTAACCAAGCAGCGCACGGAAAAGCGCACGGAGTTTGGCGAGGGAACGAGCGTGCCGACCAGTGAGTCGAGCATGGTTTCTGAAATGAAGGGCGCATCGCCGTCGCGTGAACCAGGCGTGGTGCCGAACACGGGTCTTTCAGTAGTTTCAACGTCTGGTGGCGGTTCGGCGAGTTCGAATGAGCGGACTGAAAGCCGCTACATGCCTGTCGTGCCAGGCAGTGAAATTGTTGAAAAAGACAACACGGGCTATGCGACCAAGATTGATGTCGGCGTGAGCATTCCGTGGAGTTACTTCGTCAAGGTGTGGCAGCTGAAGAATCCACCAGCGGAAGGCGCGGATGCGAAGGCGCCGGATGAAGCAGCGATTGCTGCAGTTCGCGACGAAGAAATCGCACGCATTCGAAAGTTGATCGAGCCGCTTGCTGCGACCGACACCGTTGAAAATGCGAAGAAGGGCGCCGTGGAAGTCAGTTGGTTTTATGACTTCGAGTCGGTGCCTGCACAGGCTTCGATCGGCGCGGGGCTCGGTGAAATCGTGCTCGGCAGTGGTGGTGCTGGTGGTGGTGGCATGAGCGGATTGATCAAGCCGATCGGGCTTGGCGCGCTCGCGGTTGTCAGTCTCTTCTTCATGTTCAACATCGCGCGTCGCGCGTCGGCGCGTGAAGAATTGCCAACGGCCGAGGAGTTGGCTGGTGTCCCGCCGAAGCTTGAGTCGGACGATGCAGAAATCGTTGGCGAGGCAGATGAGGCGACGCCAGCGCTTGAAGGTATGGAACTCGATGATGACAGTCTGCGCCGCGCACAAATGCTTGAGCAGTTGAACGACATGGCGCAGCGTGATCCGTCTGAACTCTCTGGCATCCTTCGTCGTTGGATGCGCACGAACGCCTGAGCGAGGAACGCACGTATGGCATACCGCCCTGGCATGAAACTTCCCAAGTCCGCCGAAGAACTCGACGGCACACTGAAGAGCGCGATTCTTTTGCTGCTCCTTGATGCCGACAGCGCAGGCGCGATCTTGAAGGAGATGCCGACTGAGCAAGTTGAAGAAGTGACGCGCGCACTTGCGGCGCTCGGCGATGTGCCGAAGGAACTCGGCCAACAAGTGATCAGTGAGTTCTATTCGCTCGCGATGGCGCAAGGCTATGTGCGTGAAGGCGGCCTTGATTACGCGCGAAATCTCCTGAAAAACTCGCTCGATCCGAAGACGGCGGAGAAAGTCATTCAGCAAATTCAGACGCAGGTTCAGAAGACGCCATTTGCATTCTTGCAGAAGGCAGAAAGCGAAAACCTGCTGACCTTCATTCAGGAAGAGCATCCGCAGACGATCGCGCTCATCGTGTCGCACCTTCCGCATCACAAAGCAAGTGAGATCTTGATCGGGCTTCCACCATCGAAGCAGATTGAGGTCGTGCGGCGCGTTGCCAACATGGAGCAAACGAATCCTGAAGTCATTCGTGAAGTCGAAGCCGCGCTCGAAAGCAGGCTTTCGAACATGATTGGTACTTCGAGCGAGAAGGTTGGTGGCGTCGAAACGGTGGCTGAGATTCTCAATCTCGTCGATCGCTCGACCGAGCGCACGATCATGCAAGGCGTTGAAAGCGAAGATCCAGATCTCGTGGAAGAGATTCGTCGTCGCATGTTCGTCTTCGAAGACATCAACAACGTCAACGACAAGGGCATCCAAGCGGTGCTCAAGGAAGTCGAAAACGACGAACTCTGTCTCGCGCTCAAAACAGCGTCGGAAGCGCTCAAGAACAAGATTCTCGCCAACATGTCGTCGCGCGCGGCCGAGTCGATTCGCGAAGACATGGAGTTCATGGGTCCAGTTCGCATCAGCGATGTCGAAGCAGCGCAGCAGCGCATTGTCGACATCGTGCGACGGCTCGAAGAGGCTGGCGAAATCATCATCTCTGGACGCGGTGGCGCGCAAGATGTGGTTGTGTGATGTGCATGCGTGATGTCGCGACCTGATGTGTTTTGGGCGCGGTCCTGCAAGTAGTTTCGAACGACGAAAAACGACGCATATGGCAGTTCTCAAGCACTCCACTCCGAACGCGCGCGCCATCACCGGTGGTGCATTCGATCTCGGCGACCTGCGTGCAGGTGCGGAGTCGGCGTTGCGTGAGGCGAAGTTGGAAGCGGCGCGCATCGTGGCGGCAGCGCGGGCGGAAGCTGAGCGCATGCGGTCCGAGGCGCGCGCAGAAGGGCATGCGGAGGGACGCGCTGCGGGCTTCTCTGAAGGCGAAACCGCCGGACGTAAGGCCGGCGAAGCCGCGGGGCGCGCCGAAGCACTCACGGCGCACGATGCGTCGTTCAAAGCGCTCGAGGAGGCGTACGCGGCAGAGTTCCTTCGTTGGCGCGCGCAGCGCGATGAGGTGCTTCGTTCGGCGGAGCAGGAACTCGCGGGAATCTCCGTCGCGATTGCAGAGTCGATCTTGCGTGAACACATCGCGCGTGAACCTGTGTGGATCACGCGCGCGGTGGAGAGCGCGGTTTCGCTCTTTGCACGGGCAACGCGCGTCGCGATTGAAATTGCGCCTGAGGATGAATCGTTGATCTCGAACGCGATGCCGTCGTTGCGCGCGGCACTTCCCGCTGGAGCTGAAATCGAACTCGTGGCGCGCGAGGGAATCACACGTGGTGGCTGCGTGATTCGCTCGAGTGAAGGCACGATCGACGCGCGCATCGAAACGCAATTCCGCCGCATGCGCGCAGGCATCATTGGCGATGCACTGCCCGAGACACACGGAGGCGCGTCGTGAAACTCGCGGCGATTCGCTCCGCGGTTCGTGCGATCGAATCGCGTGAAATCGTCGGAACAGTGCGCTCTGTGAAGGGCTTGGTGCTGTCGGTCGAGCAACTGCCGCTGCCCGTTGGTTCACTCGTGCGTGTTGACATTCCGGGTCGCGATGCGCCGCGCGGTGAGGTTGTCGGTTTCGACGGGACACGCGCGCTTGTCATGCTGTTGTCGGAAGCTGACGGTGTCGCATGCGGTGTGCAAGTGGTGGGTGAAAAACCGTATGCGACGATCGGAGTCAACGATCAATGGCTCGGTCGCGTGGTGGATGCGCTCGGTCGACCGATCGATGGCAAGGGCCCAATCGCGCCAGGTTCGCCGCAGCCGCTTTGGCCCGAACGCACAAGTCCACTTTCGCGCGGCGTTGTGCGTGACGCGCTTCCAACCGGCGTTCGCGCGATCGATTCGATGTTGACGATCGGCAAAGGTCAGCGCATGGGAATCTTCGCGGGTCCTGGCGTTGGAAAGAGCACATTGCTCGGCTCGATCGCGCGTGGAACGAGTGCGCAAGTCAACGTGATTGGATTGATCGGCGAGCGTGGTCGCGAAGTGCCGGAGTTTCTCGAGCACGTCTTGGGTGTGGAAGGGCTTGCGCGTTCGGTGGTCGTTGTTGCGACAGGCGATGAAAGTCCATTGATGCGTGTGCGCGCCGCGACGGTTGCGTGCAGCGTTGCTGAGCACTTTCGCGATGAAGGAAAAGATGTGCTTTTGATGCTCGACTCGATCACGCGTTTCGCGCAGGCGCAACGACAGATCGGTCTCTCCGCAGGTGAAGCGCCCGCGACAAAAGGCTTTACGCCAAGCGTGTTTGCGATGTTGCCGCGTTTGCTCGAGCGCGCGGGAACCATCGCGGGTGGTGGATCCATCACCGGCTTCTACACCGTGCTCGTGGAAGGCGACGACATGACCGAGCCCATCGCTGATGCAGCGAAAGGCATTCTCGATGGTCACATCGTGCTCTCGCGCAAGATCGCAGAGCGGGCGCACTTTCCGGCGATCGACATTCTGCAATCGATTTCGCGTGTTGCCGATCAGATCAGCGATTCAAACCATCTCAACGCGCGACGACATGTCTCGCGCTTGCTCGCGTCGTATCGAGAGGCGGAAGAACTCATTCAAATCGGCGCGTATGCCAAGGGTTCGAATCCCGATGTCGATGCGGCGATCGCCGTTCGACCTGCGATTCAAGCCTTCTTGCAACAAGATCGCAACGAACGCGCGGAGTATCCGCGCACACTTCGAAGTCTTATTGAACTCTCGCTTGCAGCAACGAACGCGACCAGTCGTCGGGCCGGCACCGCGCAGGGAGGTGCGCAGGGCGCTCCAACTGCCGGAAAGGCTGCGCAAACCGCGGGAGCCGCAGCGTCCGGAGGGCGTCGCACCTAATTCTTGCAGACGACGCGAACGAGTCTTCTCGCGCGGTCGATAGCAATCGAACACGACTATGGCCAAGTTCCGATTCGCACTTCAGCGTGTCCTCGACCGCCGCCTCGATGAGGAGGAGGCGAAGCGGCGTACGCACGCAGCACTCGAAGCGAAGAAGCGTGGACTCGAGGACGCTCTGCGCGGTCGGCAGCAAGAAATCGCAGCGGGTCGTGACATGTGGCGTGCGCAGCTTGTTGGCGAAGTTGATGCCGCAGCACTTCGACATCACGCAGGTGCTGCGATGGGACTGGTGCGCAAGGCGCAGAGAACCGTGCTCGAGATGGCTTCGCTGGAGAAGTCGATCACGGTTTCACGCACGGAATTGGTCGAAGTTGCGAAGGCTCGGCGCGCGCTTGAGATCTTGCGGGAGCGTCGATTGGCTGCGCATGTCGAACTCGAAGCGATGCGTGAGCGCGCGCAACTCGACGAATTTGCGAGTGATCTCGCGCGTCGAGCACGTGAAGACGCGGCGCAGGCGAGCGTTACGAATCCAGGCTCTGTCAACGATCGACAAGGAACTGGCGGCGGAGGTCACCGATGAAGACACTTCTCAAACTTGTGCTCGTACTCGCTGTCGCGAATTTGCTTGCGGTTGCAGGCTTTGTTGGATGGTTGTTTGCGAGCGGCCGCGTCGATGGCGAGCGTGTGACACGCGTGCGGGACATCTTTCGCCCGACGATCGCCGAGGAAGCGGCGGCGCGTGCCGAGGCTGCGGATACTGCCGCAGAGGCAGATCGGCTCGCGGCGGACGACCTTCGCGTGCGCGGACTTCCGCTCGCCTCTGGCGAGGAAATCGCTGCGGAGGATCGATTCCGAGACCGCGCCACGCTTGCACTGAAATCGCTTGAAGAGCAGCATCGAAGGATGCAAGACGATCTTCGTTCGCGCGAGGAAGCGGTCACGGAGCGCGAGGAAGCGCTCACGGCGCGGCAGGAGGAGTGGGAGGCTTCGATCGCCGACTCGAAGGATCGCCAGACCAACGCGCAATTCCG
>JAIYCA010000080.1 GCA_027488265.1 Planctomycetaceae bacterium | reverse complement strand
GCGGGCGTGTGGAGCCACGAGATTGATTTCTGGGGCGGCGACCTCGCGAGCGTGCGCGGCAAACTCGATCACTTGCGCGCGATTTCGGCGGATGTGCTCTATCTCAACCCGATTCATCTTGCGTACACCAACCACAAATACGACAGCGCGGACTACCTCGAAGTAAGCCCTGAATATGGCTCACGCGCCGACTTGCGCATGCTTGTTGGTGACGCGCACGGGCGCGGACTTAAAGTGGTGCTCGACGGCGTTTTCAACCACGTTGGTCGCCGGCATCGCCACTTCGAAGAAGCGATGCGCGATCCAAACAGCAAGTATCGCTCGTGGTTTTTCATCGGAAGCGAGTATCCAAACGGATACCGAGGCTGGGCGGATGTTGCGAATCTCCCTGATCTCCACGTCGAGCGCGAAGAAGTGCGCGAGCATCTTTGGAACAGCCCCGACAGCGCGGTGCGCTCGTATCTCCGCGACGGCATCGACGGTTGGCGACTCGATGTTGCGAGCGATCTTGGCCCTCATTTCCTGCGCGAATTGACGCAAAGCGCGCATCGCGAGAAGCCGGGTTCGTGCGTTGTTGGAGAGATTTGGAATGCGCCGAGCGGCTGGGAACGCTCGCTTGATGGCATTCTCAACATGAACGCGCGCATGATCATTCTCGACTATTGCCGCGGCCGCGCGGATGCGTCGACGACGAATGAGCGTCTGCGCGACATGGTCGATGACGCGGGTATCGAGTTCGTGCTGCGTTGCTGGACGACGCTTGAAAACCACGACACCGAGCGGCTTGCGCATGTCGTGCCGCACGAAGCAGAGCGACGCATTGCGCATGTCTTGCAGGCGATGCTGCCTGGTTGTCCGAATCTCTACTACGGCCAAGAGGTCGGCACTTCAGGCGGCGCGGACCCTGAAAATCGCGCGCCGATGCGTTGGGATCTTGTGCGCGACGGTTACCCCGAATGGGAGTTCATGCGCGGGCTTTACGCGGCGCGGCGCTCGATGCGCGCAGCGTCGAAGGGCGATGTGATCTTCCTCCGCGGTCGTAAGTTGCTTGCGTTCTTGCGCACCACCGATCGTGCGCTTGAGAGCGTGCTGGTCGTGGCGAACATGGAAGATGTTGAAGTGGAAGAAACGCTTTCGGTGCGCGACGGACGCATCATGGCAGGTACACATTTCAAAGATGCGCTCGCATTTGATCGCCCCGATGCGTTCTCAACGCATGTCCAAATGGGCTTCGCGACGCTGAAATTGCCGCCGAAATCGGTACGCGTTCTTCGCGTGGTTCCGCCGAAGGCGGGTCAACACTCGCCGTACAAACGGATGCGGTAAGCGAATGCGGTAAGCGAATGCACTGATCTGGTCGCGCGGCTGGCATCTGGCAAACCCCAACTCCAATTGGCGAGGTCAATGCAGGGTTGCGTGCGCACATCCCTATGAATTCCGCCATACTGCTGTTCATGGCCGCTTTCACTGTCGATTCAGGCTCTTCTACATCCACAGCCCCCACAACGACGCACGAACTCACGACGCGAACCGACGGCGTCGCCGCGACCGTGACCCGAGAACTTGCGCGCACACAGGGCCTCTTGCGACTCGCGCCATGCTGGGTGCCGCGCTCGTTCTTGCAGCCGGGGCTGCGCATCAAGTTGCACCCCGACGACACGTACGCCTTCGGCCTCCACCGCGGCGGTATCGACGAGCGTTGGTTTAGTTCGACAACCGAAGCGGCCAACGACAACCGCACGCCCGACGAGGGACTTTCGTATTGCGTCGTTGGACGCGAGCGTTTCACGTTGCGCCAAGCGGTCGCGGAGTCGGGCGCGGAACTCATCGGAGAGCGACTTTGGTCGCGCTACAAGAAGTGGCCGGTGTACGCGAAGTTCTTCGACAACATGGGGCCGATTCCGCACCACATGCACCAAGACGATGCCCAAGCGGCGCTTGTTGGTCAAGAAGGAAAGCCTGAGGCGTACTACTTCCCGCCGCAACACAATCCGGTGGGCAACAACTTCCCGCACACCTTCATGGGACTTGTGCCTGGCACAACGAAAGCCGATGTGCGGCGTTGCCTTGAGAACTGGATCAAGGGCGACAACGGCATCCTCGATATCTCGCAGGCCTATCGCCTGAAAGTGGGCTCGGGTTGGATCATGGAGCCGCGCGTGTTGCACGCGCCAGGCTCGCTCTGCACCTACGAGCCGCAGTGGGGAAGCGATGTCTTTGCGATGTATCAATCGCTCGTCGAAGGTCGCATGGTGCCGTGGGAATTGCTCGTGAAGGACATGCCGAAGGATCGTCACCGCGATCTCGATTTCATCGTCGAGCAACTCGATTGGGAGAAGAACGTCGACCCGAACTTCAAAGCGAATCACTACCTCGAACCAGTCACCGCCTCGCGTGGCGCGGGTTGGCACGATCGCTGGATCATTTACGGCAAAATGAACGGCTTTGAGTACTTCACGGCGAAGGAACTCACGGTCGAACCGGGCGCGACATGCACGATCGTCGACGATGGCGCGTACGGGTTGACTTGCGTGCAAGGCACAGGCACGATCAACGGAGAGCCGCTCTCAAGTCCGCGGCTCATTCGTTTCCACGAACTGACGAACGACGAATACTTCTGCACGGAAGCGGGCGCACGACGCGGCGTGACGTTCACCAATACATCGACGGTGGAGCCGCTTGTCTGCTTGCGGTACTTTGGCCCCGAAGTGCATCCCAACGCGCCACGCGTTGGCGCGCATCGAGCGTCGTGAGCCGAACTGCATTGAGCTGAACTGCATTGAGCTGAACTGAACTGCACTGAACTGAGCGAGGAGAACACTATGAAACTGCACAACGCCATGTGGCCCGGACTCGTCGGCAAAGAGCCAGGCACCGATCATCCGCCGATCTCTCTCGACCGCATGCTCGAACTGACCGCGAAGGCGTCGGTCGACGGGCAGAAGTTCGACGGCGTCGATCTCTTCCTCTTTCACCCGCACACCGATCCCGATGCGAGCGAATCTGACATCCGCAAGATGGCGGACAAGATCGCGGCGAAGAATCTCGCCGTCGGTTCGCTTGTTGCGCCGGTGTGGCCTGGCACCGTCGGCGACAGCGCGATGGGCTCAATCGAGCAACGCGCGAAGTTCATCGATGCCGTGCGCAAAGCATGTCGTATCGCGCGCATCTTGAATGAGCATGGTGTCCGCAAGTACGGCGTCATTCGTATCGACAGCGCGACTGGCACGAAAGCCGCCGCGAAGAACGAGAAGCAAGCGATTAAGCAGATCGCAGCGACGTTCCGCGAGGCAGGCATGGTGGCGGCGGGCCACGGCGAGCGCCTCGCTGCAGAGGGCGAAGTTTGCTGGGCTGGCATGCATTCATGGAAGGCGATGATCTCGCTTCTCGAAGCGGTCGACATGCCAGGAACCGTTGGTTTCCAAGCCGATCTCGCGCACACGTACCTCTACATGCTTGGCGTGAACGCGCCAAAGTGCGCGATACTCAAGCCGAGCGGAAAGTCGAAGAAGTACTCGCAGAAGGATTTCGACAAGAATTTCGAGAAGGATTTCAACAAGGCCTACACCAAACTCACCGACGCGCTGCGTCCGTGGACGATCGATTTCCACGTTGCGCAGAACGATGGCACCGTGCACGGAACAGGCTCGCACGACAAGACGGGTCGCCATTGCCCCGCCGATGATCCGAATGGCAAGCTCGACATTCCGGCGTGTTCGAAGCGTTGGCTCGAAGGCGCTGCGTCGCGCGGCATCCGCCACATTTGCTGGGACGGCTGCATGTTCCCAAATGCGCTGCTTGAGAAGCAGGAGACGTGGAACACTGTGTTGCGCGCGATGATTTCGGTGCGAAACGCGTTGGCGTGATGCGCACGCGCGACGAAAGTCGCCAGATCCGTGAAACTGTCGAGCGTTGCGTGAGAGCGAACGAAACTTCAGAGTTGAGACGAAAGAGTTGAGGCAAAGCATGGCAAAGAAGAAATCACCAGCGCAGTCACCGATCGCGATCTCGACGACGGAACCAGCACCCGCGCCCGCGCGCGAACTCCGCATCGGTCTCGTTGGCTACGGCTTCATGGGCCGCGCGCACGCAAACGCCATTCGCCAAGTGCCGCACTTCTTCAAGACTTCGCGCAAGCCCGTGTTGCAAGCGGTGTGCGGCCGCGACGAAGCGAAGGTGCGCGAATTCGCCGCCGCGTGGGATGCGCGGTCGATCGAGACGGATTGGAAGAAGCTCGTCGCGCGCGACGACATCGACGCCGTCGACATCTGCACGCCGAACGACTCGCACATGGAGATCGCGCTTGCGTGCATCAAGCACGGCAAGATGATTCTCTGCGAGAAGCCACTCGCACTTGATGGCAAGCAAGGCGAAGCGATGGTGAAGGCCGTCGAGAAGGCGAAGTTGCCGAATCTCGTTTGGTACAACTATCGTTTTCTCCCAGCGGTGACGCTCGCGAAGAACATCGTTGCCGCGGGCGAGCTCGGGCAGATCTTCCACTATCGCGCGAACTTCCTGCAGGACTGGACGATCTCGGCGGATCTCCCGCAAGGGGGCACAGGTCTCTGGCGACTCGATGCGAAAGTCGCGGGTTCAGGCGTGACGGGCGACTTGCTCGCGCACTGCATCGACACGGCTCGTTGGATCAACGGCGACATCGTTGCGGTCAGCGCGATGACGGAGACCTTCATCAAAGAGCGCGTCCATACGGCGACTGGGAAGAAGCAGCCCGTCAAGATCGACGACGCGTGCGCTTTCCTCGCGCGCTTCGAGAATGGCTCGATGGCGGTGTTTGAATCGACGCGGTACGCGCGCGGCCACAAGGCGCTCTACACCTTCGAGATCAACGGCGAGAAGAAGAGCCTCGCGTGGGATCTGCACGACCTCAACCGTCTCTCGTACTTCGACCACGCTGTGCCGGGCGACCGCCGCGGTTGGTCGAGCATTCACTGCACCGACGGCGATCATCCGTACGCGGGCAAGTGGTGGGTGCCGGGCCTTTGCCTCGGCTACGAGCATTCGTTCGCGCACGGGCTGTACGAGTTCCTCACGAGCCTCGATTCGCCGAAAGCGGAGAAGCGATTCCCCGACTTCCGGCATGCGCTCGGCACGCAGTATGTGTGCGACGCAGTGCTCGCCGCGGCGCGCACGCAGAAGACCGTGAAGGTCAAGCGCGCCTAGCCCTAGAGCGCAGCGCGTTCAACCCTCGCGCGCGGCGCGTCCAACTACGAGACTCCGCGACACAGCCTCGGCGATCTTGATGCCGTCGATCGACGCCGACAGGATGCCGCCCGCATAGCCCGCGCCCTCGCCCGTCGGGTAGAGGCCGATGGTGTTGAGGCTTTGCATGTCGCCCGAGGTGGGGTCGCTGTCCTTCGCGTCGTCACGCGTGATGCGGATCGGCGACGAGGTGCGCGTCTCGACACCGGTGAGCACCGCGTCGGCGAGGTCGTAACCCTTGATCTCACGTGCGAACGCGGGGATCGCTTCGCGGATCGCGGTGATCGCGTAGTCCGGCAGTGCCGTTGCCAGGTCGGTCAGATGCACGCCCGGCGTGTAGGACGGCAGCACGCTGCCGAATGCTGTTGACGCGCGTCCCTTGAGGAAGTCGCCGACAAGTTGGCCCGGCGCCTCGTACGTTCGTCCACCGAGTTCATAGGCGCGCGACTCCCAGAAGCGCTGGAACTCGATGCCCGCGAGCGGACCGCCCGGGTAGTCGGCCTCAGGGGTGATGCCCACCACGATGCCGGCGTTCGCGTTGCGCTCCGCGCGCGAGTACTGGCTCATGCCGTTGGTGACGACGCGGCCTTCTTCGCTCGTCGCGGCCACAACCGTGCCGCCCGGGCACATGCAGAAGCTGTACACCGAGCGGTCGTTCTTCGCGTGGTGCACAAGGCGATAGTCGGCTGCGCCGAGCAGCGGGCTGTCGGCCTTCTCGCCATAGCGGCACTGGTTGATGAGCGATTGTGGATGCTCGATGCGGAAGCCGATCGAGAACGGCTTCGCCTCGATGTACACGCCGTGGCGGTAGAGCATCGCGAAGGTGTCGCGTGCGCTGTGGCCAACTGCGAGCACGAGATGGTCGGTTGCGATGCGCTCGCCGCCGGCGAGCACGACGCCGCGCACGCGCATGGTGCGGCCGCCGGGCGCGGGGCCGTGCGCTGGACTTTCGGCGGGCGTCGCGAGGCGCTCGAATTCGATGTCGTCGACGCGCGTGCCGAAGCGGATCTCGCCGCCGAGTGCGAGGATCTTCGCACGCATCCGCTCGACCATGCTCACGAGGCGGAAGGTGCCGATGTGCGGTCGACTCGCGTAGAGGATCTCCTCCGGCGCGCCTGCCTCCACAAACTCGCGCAGGACCTTGCGCCCGAGGTGACGCGGATCTTTCACCTGGCTGTACAGCTTGCCGTCGGAAAATGTTCCTGCGCCGCCCTCGCCGAATTGCGTGTTCGACTCGGTGTCGAGTACGCCTTGGCGCCACATGCGGAAGGTGTCCTTGGTCCGCTCGCGCACGATCTTGCCGCGCTCAAGGATCAGCGGACGGAAGCCCGCCTGCGCGAGGATCAGCCCCGCGAAGAGACCCGACGGGCCCATGCCGATGACGATCGGCCGCCGACTCCGCGCGGGGGTGCCTGCAGCCTCGGTCGCCGCGAAGCGGTACTCCATGTCGGGCGTTGGCCGAACGTGCGGATCGGTCTTCAAACGGCGAAGGACTTTGTCTTCGTGCCGCAACTCTGCGTCGATGGTGTACACAAACAGGATCGACGACTTTTTGCGCGCGTCGACCGCGCGCTTGTAAATTTCGAACCGTACGAGGTCCTGATCTGAGATGCCGAGCCGCGCGATGATCGCAGGGCGCAGCGCATCTGCGGGATGCTCGAGTGGGAGGCGGAGTTCGGTGAGGCGCAGCATGATGGTTTCCGTCGGCTCACGCACCGTTGGGGGATGCCAAATCGAGCTCAAAGCGGTCGTCGACGTTGCACTTGAGCATGCGCTCGAACGCCGCGATCTGCTGCGGGCTCGGCGAAACACCAACCATGCACATGGTGCCATCGTGCTTGATGAGCGACATCAGAGCATCGAGCGAGTGGTCGGCGTAAGCCTGGGTGGACATTCAGGGAATCCAGAGCGGGTGAAGCAGAGCGGAATGAGGATCGTACCCGTCCTCCCTCTCAGCGCGTTACCGTGTGTGGAGTCGAGGTTGGTGCCAGGTTGATGCCAGGTTCGTGCGAGGTTGGTGCCAAGCTGGTGCTAGGCACCGTCTGTGAGGTCGGGAACAGCGCGGGAATTCTCCCCGTCCACACGGCGCGCATTCCTCGTTATCTTTCCGCGCTCATTCTCGCATGTGCGAGAAACCTCGCCATTTCCGGAGTCACCATGCAGAAGCTCGCCCGCAGCATCGTTTCGTTCTCGCTCCTCACCAGTTCCATCGTCGGCACGCTCGCACTTTCCGCGTGCAACACCACGCCAGAAACCGAAACCGATCGTGCTGCGCTCGGCAACAAGACGAAGGCGTTCGTCGACAACGCGCGCTCGATGGATCCATCGCTCTCGAAGTTCTTTGATTCCTGCGTTGGCTACGCCGCGATCCCATCGATCGCGAAGGGCGGCTTCATCGTCGGGGGCGCGTACGGCAAGGGCGAAGTGTTTGGCAAGGGTGGCGTGCGCGTCGGCTACTGCGACGTGAGCCAAGGTTCGATCGGCGCCCAGATCGGTGCGCAGACCTTCGGCGAAATCATCTTCTTCGAGACGAAGGAAGCGTTCACCGCGTTCAAGGGCGGCAAGTTCGCGCTCGCGGCACAGGCTTCCGCCGTTGCGCTGCAAGCAGGCGCTGGCGCCGCTGCGAAGTATCAGGGTGGCGTTGCGATCTTCGTGCTGAACCCAGAAGGTCTCATGCTCGAAGCGTCGGTCGGCGGCCAGCAGTTCGGCTACCAGTCGACGGCCGACGTTCAGTGATCGACGTGCGGTACGCAAGACATCACACGCAGCACCCTGCGGTGCAACATGTCTGACAGCAAACACACGGGGCGCGCCTGATCGGCGCGCCCCGTGTTCGTTTCGAGTCTGTGGCTTTTGAAGCCCAAGTTTCGCGGGAAGTTTCTTTCAAGCGCGCACTCACGAACCCCAGTTCGCCAAGACCACAGCGAGATCTTGCGGGCCGACGACGCCGTCTCCGTCGATATCGGCGGCGCCACCTTGGCCCTGTCCGCTACCCCACGCGCCAAGCACTGCCGCGAGGTCTTGCGGTCCAACCATGCCGTCGCCGTCGAGGTCGCCAGGACGCGCCGTCAGCTCAACATCGATCACGTCGCGCCAGCCTGCACCGCCGTGGAACCGCGCTTCGAAGTTTGTCGTGCTGCGCGAGACCGTGAAGCCGCGTCCGACTTGCCGGCCAGCGAACGGCGAACCATTGGCGCCGGTTTCAATCAGCCCCTTCGGCGAATGCGAGAAGCAGCGCACGATGCCGCCGTCGACAACAAGCAGATTGTCACGATCATCGATTGCAAGACCCTTGAGTGCGTCGACAGGGAGTTCTTCGACGATGACCATGCCGTCGGCGGTGAGTGCTGCGACGCCCGCGTTTCCTGGCTGCGCGAACCACAGCGTTCCCATCGAATCTTCGACAATCGTCGTGTCGCCGATCAACTGCGGGTTGAGTGGGAGTTGCGCAGGAATCGAGAACGAGCGCGGATCGATTTCAGGATCGCCGCTCACTTCAAACGCGGCGCGGAGATCACCTGAGAACGCGATCACCGAGTGCGGCGCGCCTCCGACATGCTGGCCGCGCTGCGAGGCAACCAACTTCGCCACATCAAATGGAGCCTCTGCGCCCCATGCGATGAACGGCTTGTTGTCTTCTTCGCCAGGCAGCCCCGCGTCGAGGTGCGCGATCGCGCGAATCAAACGGCCCGAACGCACGACGAGCGTGCGATCACCAGCGAACACCGCATCATCGACGGTGTTGACGCCGAGGAGTTGCATCGGCACACGCACGATCGCAGCGCCTTGATCTCCGCGCACTTCAACAAAGAGCCCGCCTTGCGCGCCCGGCACCACGAAGTACGGCACACCAGATGGCGAAACGATGAGCGACGCCTTCGAAGGATTGCCGATGATCGTGCTCGAAACGCGCGACGCGCGCACGCCGCCGTCGTCTTCGCCCCAACCGAGCGAGTCGGTGCGAATCTCAACGCCACCATCGGCAAAGCCCGCGTATGAACCCCACGAGTACGAACTCGCCGGACGAATCGCAAGGCGACGATCGATCAAGCGAAGATAGCCGTCATCGGTGCTGCGCATGATGCGGCTCATCGATTGATTGAAGCCCCAGCATGAACCGGTGAGCGTGGGGAAAACAACGAGGTCATCGACCCACGGGCAGTCTTTCGTCGTCGCGGTGAACGTCGATTGCGTCGAGGTGCTGTCGGTGGTGCCGTCAGGATCGTGGTAGGTGATCTCGCGGGTTGAGCCCGAGCGCGACGCGCCGACGAAGGTCATGCAGTGACCGCCATCGCGCTTGATCGCGCGCTCGTCGCAGTCGTTCGTACCGAGCACTTCATACTTGCCGTAGCAGAACGATTGCACGGCGCGATCATCGATCGACTGCTTGGTCATCTCCTTGAGCGACACCACGTTGAAGATGGTCCAGTTCTCTTCTTCGATCACAAAGCGCGAGCCGACTTCATCGCGGAGCATCTCGCGTGCACCGCGGTAGCCCTTGTTGTGTTCAGTGCCCGTCGAGGCACCAGTGTCCATGAGGTCGCCGAGTTTGTCGATGAACTCGGTCGCGCGCGTGTGATTCGAGTTCGACTGCCAGTCGAAGTTGCCCGGCGCGCAGTAGGCGTACCCGTGTTGCGCGATGTAGGCGAAGAGATTCGCGGTCGCGGTTGGGTAGCAGTAGTTCGCGCCGCCGCCAGGAAGGCCGCTTCGATTTTGATCGAAGTCGGTCATGTGGCTGATGCGGAGTTCGTAGTTGGTGTCTGAGCCCCAACGACGCGTGGTGAAGTCGGCGCTGAGCGTCGACGCGACCGTGGCCGCGGCGATGGTGGCGGCGAGCGAGGTGCGGATAGAAACGTGCGATGGCGAATTCGTAGTCTTGAGCATGGTGGGCCTCCTCAGGCCGAGAGTGGGACGTGTCTATGACGTCCGCGGGACGGTGAATCAGCGCCTCCTCAGGCGCGTCACTCCCATCCGCGTGAGGCGAGGAGATCTC
>JAIYCA010000364.1 GCA_027488265.1 Planctomycetaceae bacterium | reverse complement strand
CATCCTCGTTGAAGGCGCGTGGCCGCTTCCTCGTCGTCGGCGATCCTAAGCAGTCGATCTACGGATGGCGAGGCGGCACACCGGGTCTGATCGCCGAGATGGAGCGGAGATACGAATCGGCGCTCGATGCCGATGCGCCGCTCCGCAAGAGCTATCGATCATCGAAGCTCCTCATGGACTTCGTGAATCGCGTGTTCGCGAATCTCGCCATTGATGTGCTGCCGCTCGTTGACGATGAGTCGCACAGGCAACCGCTTCTCTCGATCGGTGACTTCATCACGCGTGAAGGTTTGCCCCAAGAGGTCACGGGTAGTGCTTTCACGCGCGCTCTCGCGGAGTGGCGATTCGAGCGGCACGAGTCGGCGGATCTGTCGCTTGAGGGGCATATTCACGCGTACGCCTACGGCGAGCCAGACGAACCAGGCGATGGGAAGCCTTCAAAGGCGAGCGAGCGCTCGAAATCAGAGAGTTCAGCGGCCTCGACGGCTTGCTCGAGCGAAGCATCCGCGCCTGGGTTGCCTGCGATGCCCGCATCACCCGCGGTCACTGCGGCGGAGCGCGCGGCGAAGGTTGCGGCGTCTCTGCATCGCGCGCATCCTGAACGCACGATTGGGATCCTTGTTCGTACGAACCGCGTCGCGAACGACGTCGTCGAAGCGCTCCGCGCCCAGCGCGTTCCAGCGAGTGATGAGGGTCGGGCTACGCTGCTCGATTCTCCTGCCGTGGTAGGCGTCATTCAGATCCTTCGGCTCATCGATCAGCCCGCCGATCGCATCGCACACTTCCTAGTTTCGCGAGGTCCACTCGCAAAAATCACGGGGCTTCAGCCGCTTGAAGACGTTGCGCTTCGTGTCGAGGAGATGGATCGCACGAACGTCGCCCGTGCAGAAGCGACGCGTTTCGCGATCGAGATGCGCCGACGTATCGCGGACGAAGGGCTCGCGAACATCCTTCGCGAGTTCATCGATCGCTTGAGCGTGTGCGATGGAGTCGACGGGGGGCTCTCCGCCCGTGATCGTGGGCGACTCGAGCGCATGGTTGCGATTGCGGAGGATCTCGCAGCGGAACCGCCGGCGCGGCTCGCAGGATTCCTCGATGCAATCGCTGATGACGAGGCCGACGCGAGTTCAGCCGATCGCATTCGCGTGATGACGGTCCACGCATCGAAGGGCCTCGAGTTTGATGAGGTTGTTCTCGCATCACTCGATGACTCTTGGGGCGCGACTCCAACGGATTGGGCTTCGGTTGCAACTGACCCGACGCGTCCGCCACAACTTGTCGGGCCGCTTGGGAGTGAGGAACTTCGCAAGTGGGTCCCTGAAGTTGCCGTGCTCGAGCGCGATGAACGGCGTCGACGCCTGCTTGACGATCTCTCACTTTTCTACGTCGCTGTGACGCGGGCCCGCCGCGGCCTCCATCTCGTGGTGTCGAATGATCCGGGCGGGAAGTTGCCCACCGCTGCGAAATTGATCGCTGTGGCGCTTGCGCGCGCAGTGGATGCTCCAGACGCGCTCTCGAACGCCGCATCTTTCGGTACGGCACGTGCGCAGGCGGCGCACGACCAAGATGGGCCATTTTGGTCGGTCGAATACGCGGGCGTCCCAAAGCCTACCACCAAGGATGTGCGTGCGACCTCCGAGGTCGTTGGACCGATCGAAGGATCACGCGTTGAGTCGATGATGCCGCCGTTGCCGCTCGTTGAAATCGTGGAGCAAACACAGAGTCGAGCGCGCCCTCCTTCGTCGCATGAAGTCTCGGGACTTTGGTCCGACGACCCATTCTCCAACGGAGACATTCCTCTGCGAGGCGTACTCATCCACGAATGTTTCCGAGAGATTCGATCGATCGAAGATCTGGTCGCAGCGTCAGCACCTGACTCGGCACGTGTCGATGAGTTGGTGGCACGCGCCGCAGAACGTGCGTCGATCGAGAAGGGTGCGCCCGTGCCACTCTCGATGCAACAAGCAGCCGCGCAGTTGCTTCTTCAATTCGTGCAAGGTGTTGGCCACGATGGTTCGATCGCTGAGTCGTTGCGTGTCGCGCCGACGGATGAGGTCCGCAACGAGTTTCCATTTCTGCTCGAGGGCTCGGAAGCTGGAGAAGGTGGAGCGATCATCGCGGGGCGTATCGACCGTCTCGTTCTCCATCGCGATACAACTGGTTGTGTCGTGCGCGCGACGATTCTCGACTACAAGACGGGGGCTGTTGGGGCGACCGACGAGTTGCTTCGCGAGAAACTCATTGGCTATCGCGCGCAAATGCTCTCCTACTGCGCCGCGGTCGAGGATCTCTGGTCGCTCTCCAAGGGGTCTGCGAAAGCGAAGTTACTCTTCGTCGACCGAGGGGAAGTTGTCGAGGTCGTCGAAGAACTCTCGGCCGCGGTGGGGTCGAAGTTCGTTTGAAGCGCGAGTTGTGCCCGCCGCACTTGCCCACCCCAAAACGGAACTCGGCCCCGCGCTCGCGAGCTTGCCCGTGGCCGAAGCCAAGGGCAGTTCTCGCATGCACAGAGCCGAATCGCTCGGACACGCTCTTTTTCAGCAACTGGTTTCACGCAGCGGTTCCGCCTCCGCGCTCGCCAGACTGGGGGTAATGCCCAGATCCCTTTTCCGGCCGTCCGCCCGAGCGTGTCACTCGAGCCAAGCCGAGTGGCCTTAGCCACCACGAGGGAAGAGACAGGTTGTTCGCTTCTCTGCGCGCAAGTCGCCCGAATTCGTCGATTTGGGTGCTTCGAGCTCGGTTCGCGAGAGAAGCGCCGTCCCGAGCACGCCTGATAGCAAGCGGGAACTCCGATCCGAGTCCTAGATACGCGTCGGACCCCGTTCCGTCT
>JAIYCA010000106.1 GCA_027488265.1 Planctomycetaceae bacterium | reverse complement strand
GATCGTTCCGTGGATCGATCGGCGCCGCAAGGACCGCGGATGCCGTGTCGTGCGTGCCAACAGCGAAGACAGGCGTATCCGCCGAAAGACCCGTTTCTGCCGCAATATCAGGTGAAATCATGCCGAGCGCTTCGTTCGCCGCAGCGTCGACGAGTTTCGGCAGAATGCGCAAAGGTACACCCGCGGCGCGCGCAAAATCGCGATGCCAATCACGCGTCTTTGCGTTGAGCAACTGCGTCGAACTCGCATTCGTCCGCTCGCAAACCGTCGAGCCACAGAGGCGGGCCGCGATGAAGTCGGGCAGCATCAACATCCGTTGTGCGCGCTCGAATGGCTGCATCGGATCCTCGGCATCCGCAGCCAACTGATACAGCGTGTTGAATGGTTGAAATGCGATGCCTGTGGTGGCATAGATCGCTTCATCACCAAGTTCGCGCCGAAGCCGCGCAAACGGCCCTTGCGTGCGTGGATCGCGATACGCGGCAATTGGCCGAACGAGTTCGCCTTCATCGTCGACAAGCGCGTAATCCACGGCCCATGAATCGACACCGATCGAGTCGACTGATCCACCCTCGCTTGCGCGACGCAAACCCTCGAGAATTGCTTCGAACATGCGCTCGAACGGCCAACACAGCGTGACGCCACCTGCGCGACGCGCTTCGACAGGCGCGTTCGCGAAACGATGCAACTCGTGCACACGAAGCGCGCCACCTTCGAGGCGCACGTCCATGACGCGGCCACTCGAAGCACCAAGATCAATTGCGATGTGTCGCCGAGTTGTCATGCATAACTCCCGCCGCTTGCTTGTTTCCGCGGCAATCGCGCACGTGCCGCACGCGCGGTGTAACCAGAACTGCGATGCGCTGCGAGTGGATCACGCGGAAAACCGCGCGCTTCTCGCCATGCGGCGAGCGCCTCGCGCACATCCGTCGCGAACGCACTCTTCAAACACTCCTCCGCTGCGACAATGTCGTTCGCGGCGCGCGCGATCTCAAGTTGCTCGAGATCAACGAGCAGCGCCTTCGCGAAGAGCTCTTGCACCGTCGTGACCGTTTGGATCATCGCTTCGATCTTGGGCTTCTCGTTGTGCGATTGATCGATCATGTACTCGATGTCGAGATCGCGACCTGTCGCGCGTTCCGCTTCGGCAATTGCAACGAAAATGCGGAAAACGCGATAGGGATCGATCGAACCGGTCGTGAGGTCATCGTCGGCGTAATGTCGATCGTTGAAGTGGAATCCGCCGAGCGCACCTTCATCGGCGAGGAACGCGACGATGTGCTCGATATTCTGCCCCGGCAGATGATGCCCCGTATCAACGAGCACTTTCGCCTGCGGACCCGCGTGGCGCGCGAACGCCGCCGCCATCCCCCAATCGGCGATATCCGTGTGATAGAACGCGGGCTCGAACGGCTTGTATTCCACAAGCATGCGCATCGACGGATCAAGCGCATCGTGCACTTCGCGTAACGCATCCATAAATCGCCGCTTGCGCCGCACGAAACTGCCCTGCCCTGGATAGTTCGTGCCGTCGGCAAACCAGAGCGCGAGCGTTCGCGAGCCAACCGCACGCGCAAGCGCGACCGAGTCGAGCAAGTGTTGAATCGCACGACGACGTACAACTGCGTCCTCACTTGCGACCGAACCGTGTCGATAGCACTGATCTTGAAAGACGTTTGGATTGATCGAACCGATTCGTAATCCGCGCGCGGCGGCCGCATCGGCGAGCGCACGCGCACCACCTTCAGGTACATCCCAGAGGACATGCACCGCAACACTCGGACACGCACCCGTGAGCCGATGTACTTCCGCCGCATCGTCGAGTTTGTCCTCAAGCGTGAGCGCGGCTGCGTCCTGCAGAAACTCGCCAAAGCGCGTGCCGGTGTCGGCAAAACCCCACGTGGGTAACTCGATGGCGAGACGGGAAAGCCGATCAGAAATCTTTCCAGAAAACTCGCAATTCATCCTCGCACGATACGCGATCTCGAATCATCTTGGAGACCAAGAGTTCCGTCGCAACGGGACCTGAGAGCGCCGGTCATGCAAGTCAACCCGCAGGTAAACCCTCCTCGCGTCGCTCTAGGTAGCAAGGGTAGGATCCGCTCCGTGAGTGCTACTTCCAAAGCCGATTCCGCAGTGACAACCATGCGCGTGCGAGAGGCCCTCGTCACGCTTCAAGCCGCCGTACGCGAAGCGATGGCGGGCGCGAAGCAACTCGAAGGAGGTCGTCCAGTCGACCTCGTCGCAGCGTTCGGGCTTGATCTCAAACTCGCATGGAAGATCTCACGCATCGCGCAATCAAGTGATCCCTTTGCAGCCGTGCGGCACTTGCCAGGAACCGCGGGTTGGAAGATTGCGATGGATGCAATGAAGAGCGCCGGATCACCTGCCGCGCGCATCGCGGCGGCAGATTCCGCGTTCGAAGAGGCGATTCGCCTCGGCACAACGTGGGCTGGGGATCGCAAAGCCTTCGACATGATGGCCGCTGGGCTCGGTGCTGGAAGTGATCTGCGCATTGACGTCGAGCATCGGCGGCAGCTCTATCTGGGCGGAAGTTATGTGTGGGGAGTCCGCGCGCGATTGGCCCTGCGTTTCGACGTGCTCGGACCTGCGAACAAGAAGGGCTTGCTCGATTGCGCCACAGTGCGCGGCTTCATCGATCTGGAACGGTTGCGCGCGGACGCGGCGTGGCAGTTTGAGGCACCTGTCGTGTATGACGATCGCGCGACAAAGATTCTCTCTCATCGGATCGAGCCTATCGAGCCCATCGCGCCTCCGGCCGAGGAACTTCCCAACGGATTGGCGCTTCTACGCTCGCTCTCGTCTGTGCCGATTCCAACCCTCCGCGCAACCGCTGCTCCGAAGGGCATTGCGGCCTTCGAGATTCCAGAGACGGGAGTTGGAGTCGAGGGACGTTTTACGATCTTTCAAGGATCTATCCTGCGCTCCGTGCAACCGATGAAGCGCTCGAAACAGCATTCGGGCATTTTCCAACTCTTCAAACAACGAACTCCTGTGGAGCGCGCGGTCTTCGATCTCCTCGTCCACGAATCCCTTCTGGAGGACGGCCAACTTCCCGAAGCAATTCTCTACAGCGATCTCCATCGCACACCAGACTCGCCGCACCAACTCAAGGATCGACTTCCGGCTGGCCTCGGTGTCGAATCCCTCGGGCTTGCATCGCGTCGACACAAACTCGAAGGGTTTGACGGCTACACCAAACTCTCTGCGAAAGTGTTCGAGGCGACCCAGTGGAAGCCTGCAGAATTTCGCGTGTTCCGTGTCGCTGCGCCCTACCCGCCGGTGCCGTCAACGCTTGTGCTCGAGATGCCCTTGGCAGAGTAAACGTACACGCGCAACACGCTGCGCTGTGGCTGCAGATCGATGCATGCGCGCGTATCCCGTAGGATGCGCCGCATGTCGATCGAACACCTTCTCGAGAACAACCGAGCATGGTCTGCGCGCATGGAGCGCGAACGACCAGGCTTTTTCAAGGG
>JAIYCA010000447.1 GCA_027488265.1 Planctomycetaceae bacterium | reverse complement strand
GCGGATGACGGAACCCCGCTCGCAGCGGACGCAGGGAAGTACGAGTACCCGCACGATCGCGCGGACGGCGTCGGCATGCAGGATTATCTCGGTGTCTCGAAGATGTACTACCGACCCACGGATCGTGGGCTTGAAGCCGCGATCAGCGAGCATTTGGCGAAAATCCGCGCGTTGCGCGCAGCTGCGCGTGAGGAGACGCGTGAGGGGACGCGGGAGGGGACGCGATGACCGACGAGAAGCGACAACTTCGCGCTGCGATGCGGCAGTTGATGGTCGACAAAATCGGTGTGATGAATGCGCGGACACGCGCGTCAGCGGCGCGTCGCGCAGCGGATCTCGCACTTCGTTCGCCGCCCTTCGCGCGCGCGAAACTCGTGCTCGCATTTCGTGCGCTCGTCGATGAACTCGACGCGGACCTTCTCGCTCTCGAACTTGCGAAACGCGGCGTTCGGCTCGCATTCCCGCTCGTGGTCGATCTTCCCGCCGATGCGACGCAAGGCACTTCGCTTCCGCCTGATCCGATGCGGGCACTGCGGCTTCTCGCAATCGATGCTGCCGATCCACTCAACGCGGAGCATTGGATCCGCGATCGCTACGGAATTCTCGCGCCCAACCCAGAGTCACACGTTGTGCGCCGCGTTTCACCGCGCGATCTCGATGCCGTGATCGTGCCGGGAAGAGCGTTCGATCTGCGCGGTGCACGGCTCGGTCGCGGCAAGGGCTTCTACGACGCATTGCTTGCGCGCCTTCGACCCGACGCGCGTGCGGCGACGATCGGCTTCGCCTTCGAATCGCAGATCGTCGAACGCGTGCCTGAAGCGTCGCACGATCGGCGGGTCGCGTGGACTGCGACGGAGAAGCGGCTGCACCGCGCGACTGATCCAGAAGCACCCGCGCGCCCCGCGGCGCGAGAGTCGCCCGACGTTGACGAGCCGCTGGACGCTGAAATGCACAAGTGAACGCACGGAGAGCAGGCGAGCGGTCGGATGAACCGCTCGGCGACACACACCACGACGCCGCGGCCACGATCGCGACTGAATTTCTGCGTTCTCTCCAGCCTCTCCGCTCGCGTTCTCCGGCATTTTGCCTACCCTGCGCGCTGCCTCGATGAACGAGGATTTCACGCACGAAATTGAGGTTCTCCAATGGCGCTCGCCAGCCAGTCGCCCCGTTCGACCCGTCAGTTCAAACCATCCCAACGTTTCGGTACGCAGTTCATTCTGCTCGGAGCGGCCGCCGTCGCATCACTTGGTGCGGGCTGGTGGTTGATGCGCGCGGACGCGGGAAGCACCGAGATCGCCTCTGCGTCGCCTGCGGCTCTCGCGTCGTCGGTCCCCGCGGCGAGCGGTTCGAACCAGCCAATGCGAACACCAACCTCGCTCGACACTGAACAGACGAGCGGGAGTGCTCACTCGAGCAACACCTCTTCGAAGAACGGCTCGGCGCTCGACAACATCGTGGCGGACGCAGGCCGCGAAGCCGCACAAACCTCGAGTGAAGTGAACGCAGCAGGCGCAAGTTCGCCCGTCGCCGCGACGAACGCGCAGGGCGCACAGAGCACCCCCGCGACGACAACGCCGCCCTCAGCACCTACCTCGGCACCTACCTCGACACCACCCGCCTCCACGACGCCAGCCTCTACGACGCCAGCAACGAATCCGAGCGCGACGCCCGAAGCTCCTGCGAACGATTCTCAGGAAGCGCCGAAGAAATCCGATGGCATCAAGCAAAACGGCATCACGCAAGGTGAACGTCCCGCCGCAACTCCGGCGGCCAACGCCGGCTCGCCCGCAGGCAATCTCGTGCAAGGCTTGTCGCTTGCCGCAAGCGAGCCCGTAAAGGCGCGCGCGATGCTTTCGTCCGCGCTTCTCTCGGGCGAACTCTCGCCGCTCGACGCAAAGCGCTGCTCGGACGCGCTTGTTGAAATCGGCCGCGTTCTCGCCTTTACGCCGGTCTACAACGCGAATGACCCGATGTTCTTCCAGTACACGGTGCAGTCGGGTGACAGCCTTGAGAAGATCGTGCGACGCCACAAAATCGGCTGCGACTGGCGACTTGTTCAACGCATCAACAACATCAAGAAGCCCGAAGCGATTCGCGTTGGCCAACGACTGAAGCTTCCAAAGGGACCGTTCAGCGCCGTTGTTTCGAAGCGTGATTACCGCGTCGATATTTGCGTCGGCGCAGGCAACGAGCGTGTCGTGCTTACGTCGCTCCCGTGCGGCCTCGGCTCGGCGAACGGCACACCGACGGGCAACTTCAAAGTGCGTGTCGGTTCAAAGTTGCTCAATCCTGAGTGGACACACCCGGTGACGGGTGAGCACTTCGCAGGCGACGATCCAAAGAATCCGATCGGCGAGCACTGGCTCGGCCTCGAAGGTACGGACACCACGAACGCGCAACTTGCGGGTTACGGGATTCACGGCACCATCGACATCGACTCGATCGGGCAAGATCGCAGCCTCGGCTGCGTACGACTCCTCGCGGAAGACGTCGCGATCGTTTGGGAATGCCTCGGCGACGGCGCGATGGTCGAGATTCGGCCGTAACGCTCGCGAAAGCCCACACTAGGAAAACCCAAACAGGGAAGCCTACACAGCGCGCTCATCGCGGGAACGCCCTCGCGTAAAGCGCCTGCTTTGTGCTCATGCAATCGCACACGGGGGCGGAAAGGTACGGCTTTTCGTCTGTAGCGGATGCTACATGTAGCGTATGCTACGGCCTATGACCTTTGCGCCCTGCTCGCGTTGCCTCGACGCTGCCTCTCGCGAACCTTCTCGCGAAATCACGCGCGTTGCTCGCGCCGTTTCACTGTTGTTCGCGGGTCTGTTCGCACTCGTCGCCATCGCGTGCAGTGGCGAGAGCAACCAACCCACGACCACCGCCGCCGGTGATCCTCGCCCTGAACGCGCGAAGCCACTCGTTGTGTGTACCACTGGGATGGTGGGTGATCTTGTGCGTTCGATCGCGGGCGAGCACGCCGAAGTCGTCGTCTTGATGGCACCCGGTACCGATCCACACCTTTGGACGCCCACACGCAACGACGTCTTGCGCATCTTGGAAGCGGACGCGGTCTTCATGAATGGCCTCCTCTTAGAAGGCCGTGCGGGTGACGCGTTTGCGCGCGTCGAGGCGAGTGGGCGCCCAGTTGTGCGCATCGCAGAAACGCTTGATCGCCGCGAGCTCCTCACCGACCGCGAGAACCCGTCGCACTTCGATCCGCACGTGTGGATGGACCCGATTTTGTGGGCAAAAACGGCCCCCGCCGTCGCGAGCGGACTTGCGAAGGCTGCGCCCGATCACGCGAAGGAATTCACCACCGCAGCGACACAGGTGCAAGAACGCGCGAGCGCACTCGATCGCGACATCTCCATTTCTATCTCGTCGATTCCTGTCGCACAGCGCACACTCGTCACCGCACACGATGCGTTCGGTTACTTCGGTCGCCGATACGGGCTCGAAGTGCTCGGCGTGCAAGGAATCTCGACAGAAAGCGAGCCCTCGCTTGCAGCGATTGAGTCGCTCGTCGCTCTCCTCTCTGAGAAGCGCATTCCGACGATCTTCGCCGAGTCGACCGTCTCTGATCGCACTGTGCGCGCAGTGATCGAAGGATGTACCGCACGCGAGCACGACGTCAAACTTGGCGACTCGCTCTACTCCGACGCGTTGGGACCAGCGGCATCTACTGCGGCAACGTGGGAAGGCATGCTTCGCCACAACACGCGCGCCATTGCGAACGGACTCGGAGGACGCGGTTGAATCGGACGCGCGACCCTGCTGTTTCACCGCTCGTTGTCGAGCACTTTTCCTGCGGCTACGGCGGTGATGCCGCGGTCGTTGTGCGCGATGCGTCGTTCACGCTTGCATCGGGCACGATGAATGCGATCATCGGCCCGAATGGCGGCGGGAAGAGCACGCTTTTGAAGGGCTTGCTTGGACTTCTTCCTGCGACACCCACAGGAAGCGCGCGCTTCTTCGGTGGTTCACTCGATGCAGCGCGTGCGCGCGTCGCTTTCGTTCCGCAGCGCGCGGAGATTGATTGGAACTTCCCCGCGAGCGCGTTGGACGTCGCCGCAATGGGTCTCGCGCGAAAGACGGGCGTCTTCCGACGTATTGGCCGTGAGGGCCGCGACGCCGCGATGCGTGCACTAGAGACGGTCGCGCTCGCCGACGTTGCACACGCGCAGATCGGTGCCCTCTCGGGCGGCCAGCAGCAGCGCGTACTTGTTGCACGTGCGCTTGCCGCCGATGCTGAACTGCTCCTCCTCGATGAACCCTTCGCCAATGCCGACAGCGCTGCCAGTGCGCGACTGCTCGCGACATTGCAGCAACTCGCGCGCAATGGCCGCACAATTCTTGCAGTGCATCACGATCTCGCTGCTGTGCGCGCAGCGTTTGATCGTGCGATCGTCATCGCAGGACACGTCGTCGCAGATGGTCCGCCGAGCGCATCGCTGAGCGGATCTGTCCTCGCTGCCGCATACGGAATCGATCTCACAGCAGCGGCGACAACTCTGACAACTCCAGCAACAACGTCGACAACGTCAACAGCATCGCCACGATCGACCGATTCGCAGGCACAAGCCCATCGCAGCACCGCCGCGCAACAGTGAGATGACTTTCGGCGCGAACACCATCCTCGTCCTCGCGGGCTGCACGCTCTTCGGAGCGATTGCAGGATCCGTCGGCACATTCGTGCTCGCACGTCGTCGCGCGCTTGTCTCTGACGTCGCGGGTCACGCGGCGCTTCTTGGTATCGCGCTCGGATTTCTCGCAGGCGAAGCACTCGGGATCGGCGGACGGTCGCCGCTGGTCCTCTTGGTTGGCGCCGCGTCAACCGCATTCCTCGCGGCAGTGCTGGTTCCACCACTCGCGCGACTTCGCCGCGTTGGCGACGACGGCGCGATTGCAACGCTCCTCGCTGGATTCTTCGGGCTCGGAGCGGTTTTCTTCTCGCTCGTGCAATCACATGGCTCTGGTTCGCAAGGTGGCCTGAGCAAACTCTTCTTTGGAAGTGCGGCTGCCATGACGCGCGCAGACCTCTTCATGCTCGCGCTTCTCTCGATTGGTGTACTCAGCGCACTTCTCTTCTGTGCGCGTGGTTTTGCAACCGTGGCGTTTGACGAAGATTTTGCTCGTGTGTCTGGCGTGCCCGTACGCGCGCTTGATTTCGCGTTGACCGCGCTGCTCGTCGCCACGGTCGTTGCGGGCCTTCAAATCGCGGGAGTCGTGCTCGTTGTCGCGCTGCTCCTCACTCCGGCCGCAACCGCGCGACTGGCACCCGCATCGATACGCCGCACCGCCGTACTTGCTGCGCTCCTCGGAGGAACAGCGGCATTCGTCGGCGTGCTCGCGTCGCTCGCGACCGATTCGATTCCTACGGGAAGTGCCATGACACTCGTGAGCGCGACCATTTTCGCGGCTGCACTTGCCTTGACCGCGTTGCGCTCGCGTATATCACGCGCGAAGAGAGCAACGCGCAACATCGAGGATCTGCGCGCATGAACGCATTCCTCTCGATCGATCTTCCTGCAGTACTCGCAGCAACGCTCGCGCTTGTTGCGTGTGGCACGCTCGGCAATTGGCTTGTGCTCCGCAAAGAAGCCCTCGCCGCCGATGCGATTGCACACGCCGTTCTTCCGGGGCTTGTGGCAGGCTATCTCGTGACTGGCACCCGATCGCCGTGGGCGATGCTCGGCGGCGCTGCATGCGCTGGACTTGCTGCAATCTTGCTTGCGCGTGTAGTGACGCGCGCCACAAAAACCGGCGCTTCGACCGCACTCGGCATTGTCTTCACGGCGTTCTTTGCGCTCGGCGTACTCTTGCTCGAAACGCAAGGCGCGCGACAAGTGGATCTCGATCCGTCATGTGTGTTGTTTGGCTCGCTCGAGACATTCTTCGTCGTGCCAGGCGCGGACGCGTCTTGGTTCACGACACTTCCAACGTCCATCTGGACGTTGGCGGCCGCTGCCGCCATCGCCATCGCGACGACGGTGTTCACGTTCAAAGAACTCGCGATTCGCGCGTTCGATCCTGCATTCTCAAAGGTGTCCGGCGCGGCGCCGCGCTGGACCGACGATCTTCGACTCATCGCAACGACCTTCGCGATTGTGGCGGCGTTTGAAGCGGTCGGAAGTGTGCTCGTCATCGCGCTTGTTGCATGCCCCGCGCTGATTGCCGCACCGTTTGCACGATCGGTGCGCGGACAGATCATCACGAGTTTGCTTGTCAGCTTCCCGATCGTGATCGTTGCGTACTTCGCCGCTGCGCACGCAGAGCGCATCCTTCACGCGCCGCACGCGCTCAACGCCTCTGGAATGATCGCAGCATTTCTCGCCGCCGCTGTTCCGCTCGCGCACCTTGTGCATCGCCTGGTGTCACGCGACAAAGTCGGCAATATGGTCGGCAACATGGGTGGAAGAATGGGCGAAAACGCGCGCGACCCGAAGAGCCGCGACGTCAACCGCCGCCCGGCGTGATCGTCCAATTCTTGGATGTCGCACCATTCGACCAGAGCGTCATGTCGTCCATTGCTTCGGGCGTCAGCGTTTCGGCGTGACCATCCGCAAAGCCTGTCACGATCTCGCCCATGTTCCGGCGACTGAGATTTCCCCAAGACGCGGGATCTTCGTCGCTGTACTGCCCGGCCCACGTACGCGTGTCGAAGAAGGGCGAACGAATGCGGAAGTAGCCTTCTGTCACTGGGCCAACATCACCGCCGGGTGAAGCCTCCTGCCCACGCGCGCTCGCGAAGACCACCAGTTGCGCTGGGCGCGAAATCTCCGAAAGCCGCGTCACATAGAACTTGCCGAAGAGGCCAAGGAACGCGTTGTTGAAACCACCGAAGCTTTCGTCACCACCAACCCAAACGCTGTTCAATCCGAAGCTCGGAAACGCGCTCGTTTGATAGAGATAGTTTGAGTAATCGCTCGTCTCGAGTTCACGCAGCACCCGCTCGTGATCGCCCACATAGAGCGCGTTGAAATCGTGGCCGAGGTACGGGGCGAGCCGCCACGGCCAACGGTGCGCTGCGACGCCGATTGTTTGCTCAGCGATCGGGTTGCGTTGTGCGTCGTAGGCAGGAAGCCCCGACTTGTAACCAGGAAGCAGTGCCCCATTGGAATCCTGCGCGTACTGCGTCCAAGCACCAACGAGGTCGCGCGCGGCCGCGATCTCTCGCGCACGCTCGCTCGACGCACGAAGCCGCGAGAGCACAGGAAGAAGCGCCGCGACCAAGAGCGCGAGAATCGCAATCACAACGAGCAGTTCCACCAGCGTGAAACCCGCGAACTCCGCGATCTTCCGAAGCGGGCATCGGCGCGAGGAGCGCTCCGCCGCGGGAACTATCCGCGGTTGCACGTGCGCTTGGGAAGAAGGAGTGCAGGGAAAGATCGACATAGATCCTGCTCAAACAGCGCGTTTACCACCGAAACACGCGGGCATGCATGAAGGAACTCCCCCGAGCCCCACGCGCTGAACACGCTTCGTTCCGTATTCAGGGGGCGAGAACTGTAGCAGCGTGACCCATGCGATTGGGTTGATGACGAGCGAGGCTTACGCCCGAAAACCGTCGTTCGTTGAGATCAAGTGCAAAAATCCCGTACCAAACTCGACCTTTCAGCCGAAGAAGCGAGAGGTTGACCTACCTTCGTGTTTTTCCGAGGACGAACTTCGAACCCGACTTTCCGCGGATGCGTCCAACGGATGGAATCATGTGTACGAGAGAACAGATGCAGACTCGGCTCGCCACTGCCCTCAGCGCGCTGCTCCTGACGTATCCGGCCGTGGCCGAGACGTACGTCAAGCACTACGCGTCGCCTGCGGTCGACCGTTGGAACTATCCGTTCAATCCAACTCCAGGAACACGCATCACGGCCTCCACATTCGGGAACGAGCCTGGAAGCCCACTGTTCGACAATCGCGATGGGCAGTTCATCGTGGGTTTCAACACATCCGCGGATATCCCCACCGGACTTGGCTCGTCGAAGTACACGATTCAATCCTGCACGATGACGATCACCTTCGCGAACGACTTCGTCGTCGAGTACGACAACACCGTCGATCCGTACACGGCGTTCCTTCCCGAGAGTGATCCCGAATACGTCGCCGACTCTGATCTCGGGCAGCCCATCGAACTCTTCGGCGTGGGATTCCGCAACGGATACTCGCTGCTCGATTGGAACGAAACCTCGCCCTTCGCACCCGCGAGTGCAACGGTTCTCAACCCGAGCGTCCGGAATGCCTACGCGACCGCACGCAACGCTTCGGGATCTTGGATCGACATTTCGAACTCCGTGCGGAATCGCGTGACGCCGACGCCATTTGCAGTTGGCACCATCAGCGGTCTCAAGCCGGGTGAGCTCGTTCCGCTTGGTTCGACGATGTGCTTCGAACTCGACGTGTCACGCGCCGATGTACAGGAATACCTGCGCGACGCGATCAACGCGGGACGTTTGCGCCTCACCGTGAGTTCGCTGACGAAGGTCGTTCAACAAGGCGGCAACTTTCCGCAGTTCTACTGCCGTGAAAACCCCGTCGTCGTTGTGACGGGTGTCGGCGGAGCCACGCTCTCGATTGAAGTCTCCACCACAACGTGCGTCCCAGCCGACCTCGACTGTGATGGCATGGTGGCCGCATCCGATCTGTCGCTTCTCCTCGCTTCGTGGGGTGTCGCCGGTGTCACCGCTGACCTCGATGGCGACGGAATTGTCGGCGCTTCGGATCTCTCACTTCTCCTCGCCGCGTGGAGCTGAGTGCCGCGTGGAGCTGAGCGCCGCGTGGAGCTGAGTGCCGCGTGCAGTTGAGTACCGCACGAAGTTCCGTGACGCGTGACGTTCAGCAACGTTGAGCGACATCGCGTCCGAAGCGCAGCCAAATCAAAGCAAGCGCCTGACGTCGGGCGCTTCGCCTGAAAGCCGGAGAAACTCGACCTTACGCGAGCCGTGCTTGCGGACGTCCGTAGACGGGCGCAAGTTTCCGTCGCACGCGCTCCGAGATGCTCTCAAGCATGCGCTCGACTTCGGTTGTCGCGATTTCAAGCACCGCGGCAATCTCGTGCACCGTGAGTTCCTCGGTGTAACGAAGCGTGAGCACAAGGCGCTCACGGCGCGTGAGTTCACGAATCAATTCAGAGACGACATTGCCGTGGCGCGCTTGCGACGGCGTGGTTGGCGTGAGTGTGGCTGCGCCACCTTCTGCACGCACGACCTTCGGGGAGACCTCAGTCCGATCCTGGCGAGTCATGACCCGTCCTTCCTGTCACCATCCATGGCGACGCGCGAAAGATAACCGCAGACGCAGGTGTTGCGTCAAGCGGAACATACCTCTGAATGATGACGTCCCACACCAACTGCCTGAAGCGTCGCGCCCGATCACCTCGTAGCGCACGCGGCACGATCGACCGTTCAACCCGCGGCAACCTTCGCGACAGAGAAGAGCGGCAAGAGGAGCGCGATCGCAACCGCGCCGAGGACCGAACCAAACACGAGAATCAGGACGGGCTCGAGAAGGCTCGTCGCCTGCTTCAAGGCGGTTTCAAGATCTTCTTCGGCGAACTCAGCCGCGCGCGCGAGTACATCCGGCAAGCGGCCAGAGCGCTCCCCTGCCGAAACCATCGAAACCACCGTCGAAGGCAGCAGCGTCTCCGCGCGGAGTGCTTCGACCAGCGTTCCACCGTCGCGCAAACGCGCGTCGATTGCATCCCAAAAGCGCCCAGCGCGGGGCGAACGTGAAAGTCCGCGGCAGATCGCAATGGCATCGAGGAGATGAATGCCGCTCGCGAGAAGTGTCGCGAGGGTGCGACAACTGGTCGCAACGAACGCCATGCGCGAGATGCGTCCAACGACTGGCAAGCCGAAGCGGACGCGGTCGATGAGTCGATCCCACGCATCCGAACCCGCGAGCATCCACGCAGAACCCCCAAGGAGGAACGCGGAGAGCCCGAGGAGGAGTCCATTTGACCTCACGAGGTCGCTCGCACCAAGCAGCACCTGCGTTGGCCACGGGAGCTCCGCGCCTCGATCGGCGTAGATCTTCGCGAAGCGCGGAAGCACAAAGACAAGCAGCGCGATGACAACAACGGTGCCCGCACCAAGCATGAGGAATGGATAGCTCGCGGCTGCGCGGACCTGCTTTGCGAGCCGTTCACCGCGGCGTAGGTGCTCCGAGGCGCGCAAGAGCATCGGTCCAAGTTGGCCCGTCGACTCCGCGGCGCGGGTGAGCGCCACGACAACCGCGGGCACTTCCCGACCGCGACGACCGAATGCCTCCGACAGCGGCACTCCCGACTCAACCTCCGCGGCGAGCCGCGCCACGAACGGCCGAAACTCGGCGCGGACGCCCTCTTGGGCAGCGCTCGAAAGCGCTTCGCTGATCGGCACTCCCGCATCCGCCATCGTGCCGAGGTGTCGACAGAGCGCAGCAAGATCGCTCCGCCGCGCGCGTGCGGCACGCGAAGGTCGCGTTTCCGTCGCCGAACCGACCAGTCGCGCGTCGCGATGAATCGTGAGGACAGTCTTGCCCTCTGAACGCAGACGCCGAGCGACGTCCTGTGGGCTTTGCGCGATGAGCGTTCCGACAGCCTCGCGCCCGTCGGCATCGATCGCGCGATAGGTAAACGTCGCACGGGCTGTGGAATCGGCCCCGAACTCTGCGGCCACATTCGACAACGCATCGCTCGGAACTTGGGAACCACGCGCATCTCGCGACTCACGCGGGTCACGTGCATCGCGTGCGAAAGACGAATGCGCATGGTTGGTCGCCATGATCAGATTTCGCACTCACGACGCCGTCGCGAGCACAACCTCCTCAAACGTGGTGATGCCTTCACGCACTTTGGCAAAGCCATCGGCGCGCATCGTGCGGTGGCCGCTTGCGCGCGCGACCGTCGTCAATTCTTGCAGCGTTGCACCTCGTGCGACCGCGTTGGCAAACGCTTCCTCCGGCACAAGCAACTCGAAGACGCCCACTCGGCCTGCGAAGCCAGAGCCACGGCACCGCGAGCAACCTGCACCGCGAACAAACGCGCCACCAGTTCCGACGACCTCTTCCACTGCGGCAAGTACCGACGCGTCCGGCTCATAGGTCTCGCGACAATGCGGGCAGATGCGTCGTACAAGACGCTGCGCCAACACTCCGCGCACGACCGCTGCCACGAGAAATGGCTCGATGCCAATGTTGACCAATCGCGTCACGGCGCTCGTCGCATCGTTGGTGTGCAACGTCGAGAAAACAAGATGCCCCGTGAGCGCCGCCTGCACGGCGGTTTGCGCAGTCTCGCAATCGCGAATTTCACCGACCATGATGACATCCGGATCTTGCCGGAGCATCGCGCGCAACGCCGACGCAAACGTGAAGCCCGCTTTGTCGTTCACTTGGAACTGATTCACACCTGGAAGCGTTGCTTCGATTGGATCTTCAACCGTCGAGATGTTGCGGTCTGTGCCGTTCAAACTCGAAAGCGCGGAGTACAACGTCGTTGACTTTCCGCTTCCCGTCGGGCCTGTGACAAGCGCGATACCGTTCGGTCGCGCGACGACGGCGCGCCAACGCGAAAGAAGTTCGCCGCCCATACCAAGGCGCTCAAGCGGCACAAGCGCCGCGCGACTGTCGATCACGCGAATCACAACCTTCTCGCCATGTCGACCTGGCATCGTCGACACGCGAAGATCGATCGGACGACCCTCGAGCATCACGTGAATGTCGCCATCCTGCGGAAGTCGACGCTCTGAGATATCGAGACCCGCCATGATCTTGATGCGGCTCGCAATCGCAGCCGCCATCTTCCACGGCGGATCAACCTTCTCGAAAAGTCGGCCATCGACGCGGAATCGCACGCGCAGTCGGCGATCACCCGGCTCGATGTGAATATCGCTCGCGCCATCATGCACAGCGCTCCAGAGCAGCCAATTCACCGTTTTGACAACAGGCGAGTATCCCGCGAGATCACGGAGATCCTCGATCTCGGCGACTTCGCGCTCGACAACCGAGAAGGAATGCTCATCGAAACCGCCGACGATGTCATCGATGACGAAGACATTCGCCGCAGGCACATACGCCTCGAGCGCTGCACGAATACACGCCGCCGTCGCTGCGACGATTTGCACGTGCTTTCCCGTGCGGCGTCGAATCTCCTCAAAGAGATAGAGATTCGCAGGTTCAGCAACGGCGACCGTCAACGTCTCACGAACCACAAAGAGTGGGAGCACGAGATGTTCAAGCAGCCAGTCACGCGGCAGCGTCTCGAGCGCTTTCGGGTCTGCAATCCGCGTGATATCGCGTGCGAACGGAATGCCGTAGCTTTCGGCGACGGCCTCCATCACTTGCTCATCACTCGCAAACTGAAGTTCCACCAGCGTCTCACCGAGCAACTTGCGATGCCCTTGCGTTTTCTGGTGTTCGAGCGCTTCTAACAGTTGCTTGGGCGTGAGCAACCCTCGCGCAACAAGCATCTCACCGAGCTGTAGACGCGGCAATCGATCGACAATCGCTTGATGTCGCGGTAATGCACCCATTAGCGCAAACTCCTTGCTGCGAGTTCAACGCTCTCCGCACACTCAAATCGCTCCGCAAGTCGCGTGAGTCGCAACGCTTCGCGTACTGCAAACTGCGGTGCAACAAGGCGCAAAGCGCCACCTGCGCGCGTCGTTTGCTCGCCAAGCCAAAGCAGCACTTCAAGCGCCGCGCTATCTGCGAGCGTGACGTTCGAGAGATCCAGCACAATGCTCTTCGCGCCCTGCGACAACCGCTCGGTCGCCGAGCGGCGCAATTCGTCCGGACCATCTGATACGAACTCACCACTCAAGACGGCGAGTGCAACTGGGCCATGCGGCTCCCAAGAGAGTTTCATGCTGCCCTCCGCGCATCGCGACGCAGCAAACTCTCAAGCGAGATCGCTTCAGGCATGCGCTCTTCGGACTCAACCGCATCACGACCCAGTACATCCAAACTCGACGCATCACCTTGCGGTGGCGTGACCGACGCATCATGCTCAGCGAGCGCGTCGTAAGGACCAAGATCAAGCGACAAGAAGTGCGCAAGAAACTCTGGATCAAACTGCTTGCCGGCGAGCCTGCTCATCTCGGCTAGAACGTCCACGCGTGAAAGTGCGCGTCGATAGGTTCGCGTCGAACTCATCGCATCAAAAGTGTCGGCAATAGCGATGATGCGCGCCACGCGCGGAATTGATTCCTTCGCAAGTCCGTGCGGATAGCCGCCTCCGTCGAAGCGCTCGTGGTGGTGGAGCACGCCATCGAGAATGGTGCGAGAGCCAGGGATGTCGCGAAGAATTTGATATCCACGCTCCGGATGTTGCTTCACGATCGCGAATTCCTCGTCGGTCAAGCGCCCTTGCTTGCGCAGCACAGATTCAGGCACCGCGATCTTGCCCACGTCGTGCACAAGACCTGCGATGTACACATCGGTGACTTCGTGTTCGGAAAGCCCTGCCTTCGAGGCGATCTGCTTCGCGAGAAGTGCAACACGCTGCGAGTGTCCGCGCGTGTATGGATCCTTCGCATCGATGGCTGAGACAAGCGCCGAAAGCGCACCGACAAAGGTTCGATCGCGGTCTTCCGTAAGACGTGCGTTATCGATGAAGACCGAGAGATTTCCAGCAGCCGTGCCGACGAGCGCGCGCTCGAAGCTCGACATCGCACCGTCACCAGACACTCGATCTCCGGCGGCAAACGCGCCGAAACGCTCACCTTCACGTCCAAGAGGCGCGACGACAACATTCTCGCCAATGATGGATGTCTGCACGAGATCCGATGTGTCACGCAGCACGGTTTCTGCGAACTTTGACGCGTCGACACCGTCAACGAGAATGGTCCCTGGTGCAAGCCCAAGAATCGATGCTGCTGAACCTTCGATACGCAACGCGGTCCACCGACATCCGATTGTTTGCCGCGCCTCCGCGAGCGTTCGTCGCGCAAACTCAATCGGCGACGCCCCGCGCGCCATCGCGTCGGCAAGCGAGTGAAGCAGATGAAGTTCTTCCATCGCGGCCGAGAGATTCGCACCCGACTGTTCACCGGCGATCCGTTCCCACTCCGCTCGCGCAAGCGCCGACACAATGCGACGAAGCCGACCAACGCTGCGGCGCTCCCAAAGATCCGCCGCGCGAAGCCCGCTTCGCACTGCCCGCGCATCGAGTCCCGCGCGTGTGGCAAGCATGTCGAGTGTCTCGCCCTCGGCACCCTCTTCGAGAAGCGTGACAGCGACAAACCGACCACCGACAACGCGGCGCGGAATGTCAACAGGCATCACGATCAGACCGAAGAGCGGCTCGGAGTACTGCTCTTGACCGACTGCCATACGTGCGACGCCGCGTGCGATCAGTCCGCGCGCGGCGGGTGTCGAGAGCAGAAGCTCGAGATAGCCCAAGCCATCCCCGCTGAACGGGATTTGCGCGGCCGGATCCGCAGGCAACAGAACCGCACCCGCATCGCGCAAGGATCGCGCGAGACTTTCGAGTTCATGCATGCGCGGGTTTACGCGTGTTCCGCTCATCACGCAGCGCCCCGCTTTCGGTTCGCGGCGCGTGCCGCAAGAATCGCGACAACTTCCGCGAGAAGCGCACGCGGCGAGAATGGCTTGTGCATCAGGCCGACGATGTTTCCTGACCGCGCTTCTCCCTCGTGAAGGAGATGGCCACGGGCTGTGAGGAGAAGCACTGGAATCTCAGAGAACTGCGCATCGGATGCGAGCGCCTGTGCGAGTTCAAGGCCATTCATGCCAGGCATCTGCAGATCGGTAAGAACCAGATCAAATGCAGAGTCCTGCTGTGCAGCGCGAAGAATCGCAAGTGCCTCTTCACCATCGAATGCGGTGACTACATCAAGTCCTGCGTTGCGCAGTTTCAGTGCAACGACTTGCACGATGTGCGCTTCGTCGTCGACGACAAGCACCCGCGAGATTGCGGGCAGGAGATTGTGTTGCGGATCATCCATGCGCATGAAATCCCAGGTCACGCTGCTTTGCGCAGCATCGCCTCCGCGGGAATCGCGAACCAAAAGCGCGAGCCACGTCCAACCTCTGAATCGACGCCGATCTTTCCTCCATGCATTCCTTCGACAATGTTGCGGCAGAGATTGAGCCCAAGTCCGGTACCTTTCGCGACTTTCTCATGTCCGGAGACGCGGTAGAACTTGCCGAAGAGTTGTGGAAGCGCGTCGGCCGGAATCCCAAGTCCGTTATCACGCACAGAAATGACAACCTCGCGGGCGAGCCCGTCGAAGTCGACTTCGACATCGACGCGCCCCCCTTCGGGCGTGTACTTCAGCGCATTCGAGATGAGATTCAGAATGACCTGCTTCAGCAAGCCGCTGTCTGCTGGAATAGTCGCGCCCGCAGTTGTCCGCGCGAGTGCGAGCGCAATACTGCGTCGTTTCGCTTCTCCCTGCTGCTCTTCCACACACGCACGACAGAGCGAAACGATGTCCGTTTCCGCAAGATTCGCACGTGCGATGCCGCTTTCAATGCGGCTGATATCGAGCATGTGATCCACGAGCTTCGACAACCGATCAGCCTCCGACAGAATCACGCGGAGGAATCGATCGTGTTCAGCGTCGTCTGCATACTCACGATCAGCGACCATCTCGGCGTACGCACGCAGCGATGACAACGGCGTTCGCAACTCGTGGCTCGCCTTCGACACGAACTCCGTCTTCATGCGGTCCGCTTCGCGTTCGACGCGCACATCACGCATGAGAATCGCGACGAGTGCTTGGCGGTGCGACTCCGCGCGCGTCGCATGGACGACGACGGGTGCGTGCCGATCACCACGCCAGTCAAATTCAAAGCGACGACGCGCAGCATCATCACAAGAAGCGAGCCCGAGAACGCCGCGCCGCACATGCGCCGGGAGCTGTTCAAAGGCACGCCGCGTCCCGAGCACCGTGTTTTCCTCGCCGAATCGCTCGATGGCAGCCTCATTGGCGAATCTGGCTTCGCCGTGCTCGTCCACAAGAATGACCGCATCCGTGAGCGCATCGAGCAACTTCGTTCGTTCTTCTGAACGAAGTTCCACCGCGCGTGCTTTGAGAATGACCTCCGCATCACTCGGTCGAAGCGGAGTTGTCGGCAGAGCCGGCGCGGCGAGCGTCCCAGCAGATGCAGAACTTCGCGGAAGTCGAAGAAGTACAGCCGCAGCTCCCAGAGCTACAGCTGCAGCGCTCATCAACCATGCTTCGACCAGTCCAACACTCAGCTGCGAGAGAATGCCTGCGATCGTCATCACCAACAAAATCGCGCCAACGGGCACGCGATAGGCAGAATCTGCGCCTTCCGGCTGCGCTCGTCGACTGTTGGACGAATCGATCTGCACACAACCTCCATTCGCTGTGTCACTCGTTTGTCACACCAGCGAACGCGCGACGCGCAATCACTGAGGTTGGGTCCAACTTCATGGCTTCACCGAGCACTTCGAGGCTCTCTCGGCGCTTTCCCGCGACCTCGAGTGCGAGCCCGAGCGCAACCAGCGCCTCGACGTCCTTCGGCGACTTCGAAACCGCAAGTCGGTGCCAACGAATCGCCTCCGCCGTACGACCACGGCCTTCCGCGACCATGCCACGCAACGTGTAACCCTGAGAGTCTGTTGCTTTCAACGCGACAAGTCGCTCTGCGGCCTGCTCGGCACGTGCGAGATCACCGCTCGAAAGCGAGGCCGTCGCAAGATCGCGCCATGCCTCTGCATCTTCGGGATATGCGCGTGTTTCTTCCACAAACACAGCACGCGCCTCCGCCACTCGCCCAAGCATCGTTAACGCACGGCCTTCATGGCGATAGACCTCGTTCGGAATCTCCGCACGTCGGCCGTTCGCTTCCTTTGCAACGATCGCACGCTGCCGACGCGCTGCATCGAGACATCGCTGCCATTCACCCGCACGGAAGTACGCCGAGACCAGCTTCTCCGCGAGAAGTGGCGCCTCTGCATCGATGACGAGTGCG
>JAIYCA010000229.1 GCA_027488265.1 Planctomycetaceae bacterium | reverse complement strand
TTCGGCCGCTGACGGTCGAGCAGACGCCGTGGTTCCGACGCAATCGGTGACGATGGTGGTGTCTGCGGTCGTCGCCGCAGGATCAAAGCCAACCGACGTAGTCCAGGGTTTGGCGGCGCATGCGGCGCTGAGCACGACGGAAGTCGAGTGCGCGAATTCTGCGACGTCGCACTGGCCGAATCTGCATGCCGACAAGCCGAATCCAGGGTCTGACGACTGGCGCGTTCTGCAAGGGCGCGCCTTTTCGTTGCGCCTGCGCGGACCGCACGGCCAGATCGGCGCGTGAGGTTCTCCGCCGAGGAGCTGTCTACCGACGCTTCTTCCCGCGCCCTGCGCGCGTGCCGGGCATGCCCGCTTTGCTCGGCTGACGTTCACCATCCGAACTTGACTTCGATCCGCGCTTCTTGCCCGCGCGCGCATCCGCGGGGAGCGACTTCAATTTGTTGATCTCGTCGCGCAAACGCGCGGCCTTCTCGAACTCAAGCCGCTCGGCCGCTGCGAGCATTTCAGCCTGCATTTCGCCGATGAGCGCTTCGCGATCGAAGGCATCGTCATCCTCTTCTTCGATGCCAGCGGCGCGCTTCGCCGTGCGGTGCGCCGCGAGTTCGAGTTCGATGCCACGTCGAATCGCTTTCTCGATCGTCTTTGGAACGATGCCATGCTCCGCGTTGTAGGCAAGTTGCTTGCGACGTCGTCGTTCGACCTCATCGATCGCCTTCTGCATCTCAACGGTGATCTCATCGGCGTAGAGCAACGCAAGCGAATTCGCGTTCCGCGCAGCGCGACCCATCGTCTGAATGAGGCTTGACTGACTGCGGAGGAAGCCCTGTTTATCCGCATCGAGAATGCACACGAGACTCACTTCAGGAAGATCGAGGCCTTCGCGCAAGAGATTGACGCCGACGAGCACATCGAACGCGCCCTCGCGGAGGTCGCGCAACAGTTCAAGCCGCTCGAGCGTTTCGATTTCGCTGTGCAAGTATCGAACGCGCATGCCCTCTTTGTGGAGGTACGCGGTGAGATCCTCGCAGAGCCGTTTGGTGAGCGCGGTGACGAGCGTGCGCTCGCCCTTCTCCGCGCGAAGTCGCGCTTCCTTGAGAAGATCCGGCACTTGCGTGCGTGCAGGTCGCACTTCGATGGGAGGATCGACAAGCCCCGTTGGTCGGATCACTTGCTCGGCGATCAAACCTTGCGCTTGCTCGAACTCCCATGGGCCAGGCGTCGCACTCACGTGGATGACTTGCGGAATCAACTCGCCAAACTCTTCGAATTTGAGCGGGCGATTGTCAAGGGCGCTCGGCAAACGAAATCCGTGATCGACGAGCGTTTGCTTGCGCGCGCGATCACCGAAGTACATTCCGCGAATCTGCGGAATCGTGACGTGCGACTCATCGATGATGACGAGCCAATCATCGGTGCCAGCGGCGTTCGGCGCTTCGCGGAAATAATCGAGGAGCGTCCACGCCCGCGCGCCCGACGGACGACCATCAAAGTGGCGCGAGTAGTTTTCGATCCCGTTGCAGAAGCCCGTTTCTTCAAGCAGTTCGAGATCGTGCCGTGTGCGCGCAAGTAGTCGCTGCGCCTCGAGCAGTTTGCCCTCGCCGCGCAGCTCCGCAACGCGCGCGTCAAGTTCCGCACGAATCGACGCGATCGCAACTTGCTTCTGTTCGTCTGGCATCACGTAGTGCACAGCAGGGAAAATGAAGGTCTTTTGTTCTTCCGCGAGGAGTTCGCCTGTCGTCGGATCAAACAACTGGATCGCATCGACTTCATCACCGAAGAGATCGATGCGAATCGCGTACTGCTCGTACGCGGGATAGACCTCGATCACGTCGCCGCGCACACGAAAGTTGCCGCGCGCAGGAGCCATCTCATTGCGCGCGTATTGCATCGCGTTGAGCCCGAGCAAAAACTGACGTCGATCAAGCCGCATGCCGCGTTCGACGAACATCGTCTTGTTGCGATACTCGCTCGGGCTACCGAGGCCGTACAAACACGAAACGCTTGCAACCACAATCACGTCGCGTCGCGAGAGCAAATGGCTCGTCGCGGCGAGGCGCAGGCGGTCGAGATCGGCGTTGCGCGAAGCATCTTTCTCGATGTAGATGTCCCGCTGCGGGATGTATGCCTCGGGCTGGTAGTAGTCGTAGTAACTGACGAAGTAACTCACCGCGTTGCGCGGAAAGAGCTCCTTCATCTCCTCGTAGAGTTGCGCGGCGAGTGTCTTGTTGTGCGAGATCAAAAGCGTCGGACGATTCGTGCGCGCAATGACATTCGCCATCGTGAATGTCTTGCCGGTTCCGGTGGCGCCGAGCAACACTTGATGTCGATGCCCGCGACGGACGGCGTCAACAAGTTCTTCGATCGCTTGCGGCTGATCGCCCATCGGAGCGAACGGACTTTCAAGCAAAAAACACTCGGGAATCGAGCGATCGATCGCAGGCTTGTCGCGCGCAGCGTCCATAGAAGTAGGGAGGTTACGCGCTTTCACGCGCCGGCGACGAGTTCGCGTGTTGGCTTTCGCGCAAGCCGAACGATCGCGGGAGCGGCGGCCAGTAGCGCGACCACAACCACAATGCCGCCTCCGACCAGAAGTGGCATCCACGGGACGATCCACGCGAGGCGAAGTCCTGCAAAATCGCGGTAGAGCGCGACACCCATCCAAGCAAGCGTCAGTCCGAGCGCGGTACCGGAAAGCAGCGCCGCGACCGACATGACGAGCGTTTCGCCAAGCACCAATCCAACGAGGACGCGCGTCGATCCGCCGACGGCACGCAAGATGCCGAACTCGCGGGTCCGCGCCGAAATTCCCGCAGCAACCACGCTTCCAACGCCGATCGCGGCCAGTGCCAGTGCCGCGAGCGCGACCGCTGAGGTGACGGCGAGCACGGTGCCGCCGATCTCTTCGACAAAGCCACGAATCGCGCGGCCGCTCGAGAAGACCGCGCCTGGCACGGCGTCACTCACCGCGTCGGACAGCACTTTTTCCTGTGCATCATCGAGGCCGGGCGCGAGGCGCAATTGCATGATGTAGGCATCACGCGTGTCGAAATGCCGCTCGACCGCGGCAAAATCCATGAAGACACAACTGACGGCCTGCTCCATGTAGATCTGGCGCATGCCGAAGGTTTGCGTGGCGATGTCGAGTCCGGCGGCGGTGACAACACCGACGATTTCAAACTCTGCTTCGTTTGCGCCTGAACCCAAGCGCAGTTTCGAACCGACACCGAGTCCGCGTGCAATCAGGAACTCTGGAGCGACGAGAATCGCGTCGCCACTTTCGAGCCGCGGAATCGCAGTTTCCGGCGAGCCCTCGAGCCAATCGAGGCGATTCATTTCGAGGAATGGTCGCGGCTCAAATCCAACACAAACAACGTTCGTCGGCCCGAGCCCTTCGACGCCGAAGACCTGATCGCCCGCGATTTTCAGTGGCAGATAGCCAACCGGCAGCGCGTCGGTCACATTCGGCAATGCACGGATTCGCGCTTGTTCGTCTTTCGAAAGACCGGACGTGCAGAAGACAAATCCATCGGCGAATCGCACGCGTTCGCGCAAGTCGCGAATGATCGCGTCACCGTTCGAACGTGTCGAAACGAGAATCGAGACCGCAACCATCAGTGCGCCAGCAGTGCAGCCGAGTCGCCACGGCATACGCGCGATGCTTCCGCCGAGGAGGCCGCGCGGAAGCACAAACGCGCGCTCGAGTACGGGACTCAAAAGCGCGGAAACGCCGAGCGTGACGGGGATCGAGAGGAGAAACCAAGCGATGTGGAGAAGCGGGAGCCCTCCGAAGATGTAGAGCCAAAAGCGCGTGTCGCGCGAAGGCGGCAACAGCCCGAGTGCCCAGATTCCAATCGCGCCAACGGCCGCGATGGACGCGAGCACGATGGGACGGGCGCTCGGTTCGCGGGCGCGAATGGCGAGTGCCTCGAGTGGTGAGATACGCGCCGCGCGAAACGCCGGGAACAGCGCGCCAAGAAGCCCAGCGCTCAGTGCGCCGATGAGTGCGAGCAGCGCACCACGTGGATCGAAAGCGACTCCTGCGCTGAGAAAATCGCGGTAGATCCACGCGAGGATGGCAACGAGGCCAAGACCGAGTGGCACGCCGAGCACGCCACCCGTGATGCCGATCGCGCTGCCGACCAGCACTTGCGCGCCGAACAACTGTTTGCGCGAGGCGCCAATCGCGCGTGCGACGCCCATCTCGCGTAGCTCTTCGAGTACGGCCGTCGTCATTCCCGTCGCGACGATCGCCGCACACGAAAGAAACGCGATCATCGTTGCGATGAGTGTCGAGAGTTCGCTCGCGGCGACTTGCTTGTCGAGTCCGGTGCGTACGCGTTCTGCGGGTTCGACCAGCATCGGATCGCGCAGCAGTTTCGCGCGCTCCTCGCACCACGCTTCGGTCGCGGTTTCGTCCGCAAGCGCAATGGAAATGCCCGTGAGTTTCCCGCTGCGTTTTGAGGCTTCGGCGAGTGTCGCGAGATCGATTTCAACGAGCGGCCGCTGCAGCGCGCCAAGGATCGGGCGCTTGTAGATCCCGACAACTTCAACTTCGATCGGCTTTCCAAATCGAACGATCCGCAGACGATTCCCCGGCTTCGCGTCGAGTGACTTCGCCGTTTGCGGATCTAGCACGACTTCACCCGCGCGCTCGACGCGGCGACCTTCTTCGATTTCAACCTCGCGAAAGAACGCATCTTCGTTCGGCATGATCCCGCGCGCTTGCACGGTGGCACGGGGGGCGCGCGCCGTCGCGCCGTTCGTACGCTGTTCCGAGTCGTCACGCGGATGTTCAAGCGTGATGGACGCGAGAAGCCTTCCGGCCGCGCGTTGCACGCCGGGCCATGAACGAACTTCGTCGAGGAGCGCGGCATCAAACGGCTCCGCGTATCGATGGACGACGCGCGCATCGGTTTCGCCCATCGCGCGAGCGATCGACGCTTCGAGACTCGCTTGCGCGGTCCGCATGCCGCTCGTCACGGCAACAACGAGACTCGTCGCGAGCGCAACGGCCGCAACAAGCAGCGCGGTTCTACCCCGCCGACCGAGCAAGCTCCTGCGTGCGAATGGCCAGAGCGCCCGCATCGAGCCTCCTTCCTGCGCTATCCGACGTGTCGAAACTTCCTGCGACGCGGCCGTCGCGAAGAACGATGACACGTTCGCAATTCGCAGCAGCTTCAGGTTCGTGCGTCACCATGAGAAGCAGCGTGTTCCGCTCGCGTGCAAGCCGCGAGAGCAACTCAAAGAGTCGAGCGGCGGCAGCGCTGTCAAGATTCCCCGTGGGTTCATCCGCAAGAATCACCGACGGCGCGAAGTAGAGAGCGCGCGCGATCGCAACGCGCTGTTGTTCGCCGCCCGAGAGTGCGTCAGGTCGGTGTGATCCGCGTGCGCCGACACCAAGTTCTTCGAGAAGCGCCCGCGCGCGCGGTTCTGCATCTCGTCGTGTGACGCCATCAAGAAGTGCTGGCAACATTACGTTGTCGAGCGCGGACATCGACGGCAGCAGGTTGAAGTGTTGGAACACAACCCCGATCGTTTTGCGGCGATAGCGGGTGAGTTCCGCTTCGCTCAAGCGATCGACGCGTGCGCCCGCCACCGTGATCTCACCAGACGTTGGACGGTCGAGCCCGGCGACGAGATGCATCAACGTGCTCTTTCCGCTGCCCGAGGCTCCCATCACCGCAAAAAAGCCAGCACCCGCGATGTCGAGGTCGACACCACGAAGCGCCTCGACCCGGCGCTTGGCGAGGTCGTAGGTCTTGGTGACACCGCGACAGGAAATGCTCGGCTGTGCGGCTTCCATAATCCGGCTTTCGTGGTTCCGGCTTTCGAGATTCCGGCTTTCGAGATTCCGGCTTCCGAGATTCCGGCTTCGTCGGCGAGCCGCTGATCAGTGCGCGTGCTTCGCGTCGTACGCCGGACCGTTCGGAAGCGCGTTGATTGCCGAGAGGTCGGCGATCTCGAGCTTGACCAACCAACCGTTGCCGTATGGATCGCTGTTGACAAGCGAAGGGTCCTTGGCCACCGCATCGTTGACCGCAACGATCTTGCCCGCCGCAGCGGTGTAGATCTCGCTCGCGGTCTTCACGCTCTCCACTTCGCCCACCGACGCGCCGGCGCCGACTGTGGTGCCAACGGCCTTCATCGCGACATAGGTCACGTCGTTCAACGCGTCCGCCGCGTGCTGCGTGATACCGACCGTGACGGTCGAACCTTCGATGCGGAACCATTCGTGGGTTTCGGAAACGCGGCAATCGGAGGGAGTCGGCATGCTGGATCTCAAGCGGTACGTTGGAGGTTGGAACGATTCAAACGAGGTGCCGTGCGGCTCCCCGAGGAGGGGCGGATGGTAGCGTCGAGCGAAGGGGCGAGAATTACGAAGAAATTGTTTAGGGCGCGATTGCAGGAGGGGAACCGTGAAGTTATCGTCCCATCCCGAACGTGTGGTGGATGCCTAGGCGATCGTCGCACTTCCCTCACTCCGACTTTCTCCCTCCGGAATGCGCCGACGCCTTCGTGCACGCCGGCGCGTTCTTTTCATTGGGTTCTTCCGAGCGCGTTCATCGCGCCTCTTCCGTCCGAGTCCTCTCGTTGCTGCGGTCCGTGCCGCTCTCTCTGCGTGACCCAGTCGCTGACTCTGTCACGCGGCCTGCGGCAATCATGCCGCAATCTCGGGCCGTGGTAGACTCGCGGTCCGGTCGCGATCCGGTCGCGGGGCGGCCGTGCGCGGGGGTGCGGTTCCTTCGCGTGGCGTGTCACAGAGAGTTCTTTCGTGGAGGGTTGGCTTCGATAGGGTCGTGTTCGTAGTTGTTCCTGAGATCACACCTCTTGTGGTCAAGGGCCCAGCGGCGGCGGTCGGTCTTGGAAGCCATTTCGTCGTGCAACCTGAGATCTTGCTCACTCTGTCCGCCGGCTCAGTCGCTCCTCTCATTGCTGAGAAGGATCCGCGCTGCCCGACGGTCTTCGCTGTGCCGCAGTTTGTGGCCACCGACCTCCAACTTCGCGGGTTGAATCTTCCTGCAACGATGCTCTCTGGGTTCGGAGTCCCCGAGATCGATCGTTTCCGTGATGAGGCAGATCGGGCGCATTGCCCTGTGCTGCTTTTGACGGAAGAACCCCCGATCGACTTTACCGATCGTGGTGCGCTCTTTGCGAAGTCGCGCGATCGACTTTCGCGTTTGGCGCTTGCAGCGAATCGACTTGGTTGTCCTTCCATCGCAGTGCGTGCTGCAGCGGCTGACACCGACGCGGCGTTCGAGGCAACGGTTCTCGGCGTTAAGGCGATTCTCAAGGACATCGATCGATATGAACTCAATCTTCTGATCGCGCCGCATGAAGGGCTTACGTTCGACCCGACGCGTCTGACCGATCTCATCAAAAAGATCGGTGGTTTCCGCATCGGTAGTTACCCAAGTTTCGCGCACGCGCACGCGACAGGTGACGTCGAAAAAACCCTGCGAAAACTCGCCCCGTACGCGCCAGCGATTTGCGCAAGCGTTCGTGGTTTTGCGAAGGACGGCACACACGACGGCTTCAGTCTCGAGGCCTGTGTCGAGAGCGTTCGCAGCGTCGGATACGGCAACACACTCGCGCTCGACTTCGTTGGGATGGGCGACGATACGGACGCGAAGAAGGTGAAGAAGAGCGGGAAGAAATCCTCTGTTGACATCGTTGCGGAACTCGACATGGCGCGCCGCGTCCTCGAGGCAGCAACGATGGAACCGGAACTCGACGAAGATGTTGAACTCGTCGAAGAGGAGGAGTGAGTGAGCGTCGTGGCTGCGATCGCTGAGTTCATCGTCACGATCGACGGGCCCGCAGGGACGGGCAAGTCGACAGTGGCGCATCGCCTCGCGCGGCGACTCGGACTTGAGTTCCTCGATACGGGCGCGATGTATCGCGCGGCGGCCCTGCGCGCGCTCGAACTCGGAATCGATCCGGCGGACGGCGAACGCGTTGCGGCGCTCGTCCGTGATCTCGAGATCCGCTTTAATTGGCGTTGCGATCCGCCTGATCTCTTGGTTGATGGCGAGTCCGTCGGCGACCGTATTCGAACGCAAGAAGTCACGCGTGCGGTCAGCGCTGTTGCATCGAATCCGACCGTGCGCGCTGCCATGGTCGAAGCGCAGCGCGAAATCGCCAGTTTGCATCCGCGACTGGTGACGGAAGGCCGCGATCAAGGTTCTGTAGTTTTCCCTGATGCGCACGTGCGTATCTATCTCGATGCGCGGCCAGAAATCCGCGCGCGACGTCGCGTCGAACAACTCGCAGCGAAGGGGATCGTCACGTGTGAAGCAGAAGTGCTCGCGCAGATTCTTGAACGTGACCGCAGCGATTCCACGCGCCGAGATGGGCCGCTCGTTTGTCCGCGCGGAGCCGATGTTGTGGACACGAGCGATGTCGATATCGACGAGGTGATTGATCGCCTCGAGTCCATCGTTCGCGAGCGTGCAGGCGCCGCGCTTCGAAACGCACATCGCACGCAGAGCAGTGGCGGCAATGTTGGCGGTAGCGAGTGTGGCGATGGAGCGACGGCTCCGTGAGTCCGATTCCGAACCCGTTGGCGTTTCGGCGCCGCGTGCCTGGGCGTTCATTCGTGCGCGCCGCGTGGTGGGATTTCTGCGCGTTTCTCTGCTGGAGTGCGCTGAAGATCTGTTACGGGCTTCGTCGGTTGCATCGCGAACGCGTACCGAAAACGGGCGGCATTCTCGTCATTTCGAACCACCAGTCGTTCCTCGATCCCATGGTGAACGGCGTGACGGTGTGGGATCGACAGTTCACCGCGCTCGCGCGTGACTCGCTCTTTGTCGGACCGCTCGGCTGGATCATTCGATCGGTTTCCGCGCGACCGATTCGACGCGAAGGCGGCGATCTCGAAGCGATGAAGGCAGCACTCGCAGAGTTGGAGGCGGGCCGCGTTGTCATTCTCTATCCAGAGGGCACGCGATCTCTCGATGGCGAGATGATCGACTTCAAGCGCGGCGTGTTGCTGCTCGTCAAAAAGGCGAAGCCCACGATTCTGCCGATGGCGCTCGACGGCACGTTCGACGCGTGGCCGAAAGGCCGGAAATTCCCGCGTTTGCGCGGCAAAGTCGTGTGTGTGTGCGGTGAGCCGATGTCGGGCGAGGAACTCGCCAAACTCGACGGCGCGCAGGCGCTCGCAGCGATGCGCGACGCGGTCGCGCGGCTTCACGACGAAGCGCGCGCCGAGCGGCGGCGGTGGAGTGGAGAGGGGCCATGACCGCCGACTCGATCGATGGTGGCATGAGGCGCACCGCGCGCGAGGCCGCCACCGACATCGCGCGTGCGCTGATCGATGCGGGTTACACGGCGTACTTCGCGGGCGGATGCGTGCGCGATGCTCTCCTTGGACTTGAGCCGAAGGACTACGACATCGCGACGAGTGCAACGCCTGAAGAGGTGAAGCAGATCTTTCCGAAGGCGCGTGGGGTTGGTGAAGCGTTCGGTGTCATGCTCGTGCGAAAGGCGACGCACACGATTGAAGTGGCGACCTTTCGCGAGGATCTCGAATACATCGACGGTCGACGTCCGACGGGCATTCGCTTCGCGGATGCGCGCGCCGATGCCGAGCGTCGCGACTTCACGATCAACGGGATTTTTCGCGAACCGCTGACAGGTGCAATTGTGGACTTTGTCGACGGCGAGCGGGACTTACGCGCAGGCATCGTGCGCGCGATTGGTGATCCACACGCACGCATTCGTGAAGATCGACTCCGCATGCTGCGTGCCGCGCGATTTGCCGCGCGCCTCGGGTTCACGATCGATTCCACGACAGTCGAAGCGATTCGGGTGCATGCAAACGAACTCGCATCGGTGAGTCCGGAACGCGTTGGTGACGAAATTCGCCGCATGCTCGCGCATCCCAATCGGTGCCGCGCCGCGCAGTCGATGGAGAGTCTCGGACTCGATGCTGCGGTCTTTGGGGCGGCAGCTCCATCGCACGAGTGGCGCCGCCTTCAGGCGCTTCCCCCAGAGGCGAGTGCGGCGACGGCACTCGCCGCGTGGTGGCTCGATCGCGAGGGCGGCGCGGAGACCCGGGGAGTGGCGGGAAGCTCAGGGGCTGCACCCCGTGAAGCGCTCCGTGCTCGGCTTGCGCTCTCGAACGCCGACTGTGATCAATTCTCGGCCGTTCTCGATTGCCGCGAGATGCTGCTTGGAGGCCCCGAGCGTCATGCGCTTCCGGCGCGGGTGCGGCTCGCGGCGCGCGCGGGTTTCGACGCCGCGATTGACGTCCTTGCAGGGGAGAACCCCGCGGTCGCAGAATCGTGGCGCATGGCGGCAGCCAACGAGTGCCCGAGTCGTCGGCTTCCCATCCCGATGGTCGACGGGAACGACCTCGTGCGTGCCGGGCTCCGTCCGAGCCCTGCGTTCAAGACGATCCTCGACACCACGCTCGATCGGCAGATTTCAGGCGCATTTCCCGATGAAACCGCGGCGCTTGTCTCAGCACTCGCACTCGCCGCGGAACTCGGCGCGACGCCGACGTAAGGGGCGTTCGGCAGCGTTGCCAGTTGGCGGATTGAGTTCGTGGAGACTGAACTCACGGTGCCGAGCGCGAGGGGGGTCGGAACCACGCGGCCGCCGCAACAGTGAAGACTTTTGACCGACTCCTGTGAAATCTCCCGCAACCCCCATCGGGTGGGAAGTAAGATTCGGTCCCGCGGCAATTTGCCGCCTCAAACCGTCGAGACCTCGTGCGATTGGCGTGCAGGGTTCGGACGGTCGTTGCACGCAAGCGAAGCGCAAATTCGTCGTTTGATCGAACTTGCGAAGTTCTCTCTCGAAAGAAGACCCACCGATGCGCACGAATCGTCTTCCGATGTTCACGCAATCCACCCTTTCCGTTGTGGCCTCTGTTGCACTGACCGCGAGCGGAGCAGCACTCGCGCAAAGCGCGGACGCCGATCTTCCCTCGACGACCAGCACCCCGAAGGTCTACGTCTTCCCGCTCGTCGGGCAGATGGGAACGGATATCTCGGAGTCGAGCTTCGACGTCCTGTCCAAGGATCTTGAGAAGGCGAAGCCGGACATCATCGTCTTCCGATTGAAGAGCGCGGACGTGGATCGCAACGACTACTTGAAGAACGATGATCCGAACGAGTTCGGATTGCCGGGCGAAGTTGGTTCGTATCGCCAGATGCTGAAAGACATCCGCGACAAGTTCCGTGACACGCCGCAGGTCGTTTGGGTCGAAGACGCCGTCGGCGTTTCGAGCCTCTACGCGCTCGGTTGGCCGCGCATGTACATGGTGTCTGACGCGCGGCTCTATGGCCTCAACCGATTCAAGGAGATGGTTGAGAGTCAGTGGGAAGACGCCGACGTTCGCTCGAAGATGGTCGCGGCGTGGACCGGCATCATGAAGGGTCTCGTCGAAGTCGGTGGTTACCCACGCGAGGTCGCAGACGCGCTGATCTTCCCCGAGACGAAGCTCTCGGTGAACTTCGAAGGCCGCAACGCAAAGTGGCTTGGTGACACGTCGGGTATGTGGGTCGTCGACTCAAGCGACCAAGCCGCGTGCGCGTTTAATGCGCAACTCGCTGAAGACGCGATGTTGTCGGACGGCACCGCCGACAGCCTCGATGACCTCATGTTCCTTCTTGGCTACCGCGAGTTCGAGAAGCTCGACTCCGGTGAGAAGGTCGGCGCGCAGTACATCAAGGACTGGCGCAAGGCCATGGACGAGTGCACCAAGAACATGGAAGACGCCGCAGAGACGGAAGACACCGTCGCTGGACTTGGGAAGCGCAAGGGGTACTACGAGAAGACCATCGCGCTCATGAAGCGCTATCCCGCGATTGAGAAGCGTCGTGAGATGCAGCAGCGCGGCGTGTCGATCATCGCGCTCGAAGGCGCCGTCGATGACATCAAGAAGGAAATTCAGCGTCAACGCGAAGCCGAGAAGCAAGGCCGTCAAAACGGCGGCGGTGGTGGCGGCGGCGGTGGCGGTCGTGGCCTTGGCGGCGGCGGTATGAGCCGTCCAAACGGTTGATCGTCGCGCGAGGCGCGCGTTGCCCACTGATTGTTTTTGAAGTGTTGTGATTGCCTCAGACTTTCTCTCGACGCGCACGACGTGGCGGCGAGTCACTCGGACGAAAAACACATGAACCGATTCATGCACTCATTGAAGTTCTCGACGACGACCTTTGCGACGATGGCACTTTCGCTCGCGGTTCTTGCGGGCGGCGCGAGCACGGCAGTCGCTGCCGACGTCAAACTCGCCAACGGCTCGACGTGGAAGGGTGATGCGGGCGCGCGCGTGCGTGTGACCTACACGCTCAACGGCAAGGAACTCACGCTTGAGGGCGTAGTTACCAAAGCAGACAAGAGTTTCTTGCAAGTCGAAGTCGACGAGAACGGCAAGAAGGTCAAGAGGACGATCACGTCGTTCGACCTTAAGAAGGTCGAAACGCTCGCGGCTGATGGAGCTGCTTCCACGAAGTCAACATCTGGTTCGAGCGGCGGTGCAACTCCAACGAAGTCGAACACGACAAGTGGATCCACCAACGCCGGTGGTTCCGCGACCGCTGCCGCGCCCGCATCGGGCAAGCAAACCATCTTCATCCTCCCTTGGGGCCGCGGCCCAGGTGGCGATGTCGACATGGTCGGCCTCGGCGCGCGTCACGAGGAGATCGAAAAGATCGGTGCGGAGGCCGACAAGATCGGCCCAGGTCAAATCATCGTGCTCGAGATCAACTCAGGCGGTGGCTTGGTGCTCGAGGGCGACAAGATCGATGAGACTCTCAACAAACTGCGCGAGCGCCACCGCGTGATCGCCTGGATCCACGAAGCGATCTCCGCCGCCGCATTCACCGCGCTCCACTGCAACGAGATCTACTTCCAGCGCGTCGGCACACTCGGCGCCATCACGATGTTCGCTGGCACCAAGTCGATCGAAGGTCGCGAACTTGAGGCGTGGCTGAAGAAGGTTGGCGATGTGTGTGAAGCGACCAATCGCAGCCGTTGGATCGGCGAAGCGATGGTGACCAACGAGCCTGAGCTCTCCTACGACAAGGACGAGGAAGGCAACGTCACGTGGTACAACACGTTGCAGGGGAAGTACGACCTTTCGGACAAGGTCCAGAACCTCACGATCAACGCGCAGCAATCCGAGCACTCGAAGTTCTCACAGGGCACGGCAGACACCATTCCGGATCTCTTGAAACTCCTCAACCTCTCGCCTGAGCAGGTCGTGATCTCGCAGGCGGGCTACAAAATTCACAACGACTGGCAAGCGACGATGAAGCAGTGCAAGGAAGCGAAGATCAAGCTCCTGCGCGATATGCAGAATCCGCCCGGACTCAGCCAACTTGATCAGTTGAACGCGCGCCTCCGCGCGGCGAAAGAGATTCGCAAGTGGTTTGACAAGTGCTTCCCGATCATGACCTACGACCAGCCCGCCGCCGGC
>JAIYCA010000233.1 GCA_027488265.1 Planctomycetaceae bacterium | reverse complement strand
CCATCGACGAGCTCACCAACGAGTATCTCAGCATCGAAAAGATCACCTGTGATGAAATGCTCTTGATCGATGCTGCGACGACCGTCGCGCCATTCATGAGTGCCCTCGACTGCACACTTCGTGCGCCCAATGCGCGCATCATGCCCTCGATCGCGCACTACGGAACGCTCGACGTACGGATCGACGGCGTTTCAGCTCCGCGACAGGGCGACTTCGAAATCGCAAGCGGCGCGGTGCTCGATTTCACGGGCTCATTCGAAGAAGTCGCCCATTACGCGATGACTTGTGGCATTCGAGAACTGTCGTTCAAGGATGGCTCGCACGCGTGGACAGTGCACGCGAATCCTGAGGTCAGCGCAATCGCCGTCTTCCGTGACAACGAACTCCAAGATGCGCGGTTCCTATTCGCACCGCAGCCGGGCGGAGATATCGGCGGCTGAATCAGCGGCGATACCGTGACTTGCATCACCATGGTTTGCATCACCGTGGCTTGCATCACCATGGGTTACGTCATCGCCCTTGCATCTGGCGACTGTCGCACGAATTCACTCTTCATGCATCTCACCATTCGGCTCGGCGTGCGTCCTCGCGGCGCGCGTCGAGCTTTCTTCGACCCATGCTCAAGCAAAGGCCCATCACGGTGACGCTCCTTTGGCATCGATACTCGCTTCACTCCTACCCACGATTCGCGACGCTGCCCGTACCATTTCGACGTGATCCAGCGCACCTGCGTGATCAATATCGTTGGCCTCTCGTCGAACTTGATCGGCGATGCAACACCACGCCTCCGTGCCTTCGCAAAGGCGACCGGAGGAGTTCGCACGCTCCGACCGCCGCTCCCTGCAGTGACGTGCACCTCGCAGTCGACGATGCTGACAGGGCTCGCACCAAGCGGCCACGGCATCGTCGGCAATGGTTGGCACGATCGGACGCTCGGCGAAGTGCAGTTTTGGAAGCAGTCGAATCAGCTCGTCGCGGGCGAGAAAGTGTGGGAGACGGCGCGGCGGATCATGCCGGGGTTTCGCTGCGCAAACGCCTTTTGGTGGTACGCCATGCATGCAACCACCGACTGCATGGTGACGCCTCGTCCGCAGTACCGCGCCGACGGCCGCAAGATTCCCGACTGCTTGACGCGTCCGCCCGAACTCCGCGACGAACTCCAGCAGAAGTACGGTCAGTTTCCGTTGTTCAAGTTCTGGGGACCGATGGCGGATCTGACGTCGACCGACTGGATTGCTCGCGCGGCGATCGATCTCATGGGTGCCGATCGTGTGGAGTGCCTCGCTGGCGCGCGCAACGATCTCGTCCTCGTGTATCTCCCGCATCTCGACTACGCGTTGCAGAAAGTCGGTCCATCGCACGAGTCCATCCGCGAGGAACTCCGCGAACTCGATCGCATTGTGGACGGCCTCCTCCAAGCGTGCGATCACTTTGGGTATCGCCCGCTCATCGTGAGCGAGTACGGCATCGTCCCAGTACGCGATGCGGTGTGGCTCAATCGCGTCCTCCGTGATGCTGGGTATCTCAAAGTACGCATTGAAGGCGACCGTGAACACCTTGATCTAGAGTCGAGTCGCGCCTTTGCAGTCGCCGACCATCAGATCGCTCACGTCTCGGTGCGTGATCCAGCAGATATCGCGGCAGTCGAAGCAATTGTTTCCAAAGTCGACGGCGTGGAACGCACACTCTCGGGCGATGCACGCCGCGCAGCCGGCCTTGACCATCCTCGCGCGGGCGACATCGTCTGCGTGAGCGCGGTTGATCGCTGGTTCGCCTACGGCTGGTGGTTCAACGATAAGGATGCGCCGGATTACGCGCGTACTGTCGACATCCATCGGAAGCCAGGCTACGACCCGTGCGAGTTGTTCCTCGATCCGGCGTTGTTCTGGCCGAAGGGTCGCGTCATGCGCAAGTTGTTGCTGCGCAAACTCGGTTTCCGCGCACTGCTCGACGTCATCCCGCTCGATGCTTCGCTCGTGCGAGGTTCGCACGGTCGCGTCGATGTTCCTCGCGGCTTCGACCCTGTGCTGCTCGGCGAACTGCCCGATCCATTTCTCGAGTCTGCATTGCCGATGGCGTGTGTCCGCGACGCGATTCTCACGAGCGCGCTCGGTCGTTCGTCTCCGCGAGAGGTTGAGGCACATCTCGGCGAGGCAACGCGCGCGATCTTGCGTGGGAGCCGCGCCTGATGCGCGTGTTCTGGGCGATCCTCGCGTTGCTCGCCGCTGTGGGGCTGTGGTTTGTATTCGTCCCCACATTCGTCACCACATTCGTCACCACGAGGCCGACCAATTCGAACGCTTCACCTGACCGCGATGACGCGCGGCTCACCACGCCGGCAGACGCGTCGGACACGCCGGAAGCCACGAATGATGTGCATGCAAAGAACGAGACAAGTTCGAACGTCGACGCGGGCTCCGACCGCGCGACAACCACGACGACCGATCACAACGCTCCCGCGCCTATTCCCAACGAATCCGCTTCGTCGGCTCAGATGCCCATCCTCGATCTCTTCGGCGGAGCAGCGCAGGCCGACACCGCGACGACGACCTCCACGCCCTCTTCAACAACTACCCCGACGACTCCTGCAAAGCGCGCAGTACGCGTCGACACGCGCAACCCATCCGACGTTGTCCGACGCATTGATGAGCGCACGGTCGAACTCGATGGTCGGTACCGCGTCACTGGAAACGGGAGCGCAAACGATCCCTACGTCATTTCATGGGAGTTGCTCACCTCGGCGTCGGAGTTCATCGACCTCGCGCAAAACGCGCGCACCCCACCACCGTGGGTTCGACTCCTCGACGGCACATACGTGCAGATATCAGGCTACTACTCGACGGCTGTGCGCGTGAGTGTCGCAAAAAACCTCCTTCTCACGCTCAATCGATGGGACGGCTGTTGCATTGGCGTGCCCCCAACACCGTTTGATGCCATCGATATCGACATGCGTGCCCCACTCCCGATGGGCGGACTGCATCTCATTCGATTCGGAACATTCCGAGGACAACTGCGCGTCGAAACGGTCGAAGCAGCGAGTTACTTGCTTGGCTTCTATCGCCTCGAAGACGCGACGTTCGAAACGAAGTAACGTCGAGTTTGTCCAATCTCATCGATTCGTCAAACGAACATCCGAGCGACGCGTGAACCACGCGCCACTCGGCATGCTCACCAAGACATTGATCTCTTCCGTTGCGGCGCAACAACACTCTTCGCCGACAATTCCCCGGGTCTTACTCACATCTTTTCGCCATGGGGTACCGCGCCGAGAACACGATGACTTAGAACTCGAAAGCGATGCGTGCCTGCACTGCTTGCGTGAGAACGGTCTCTGTCTCGACGTCAGCGATACCCACAAGAATGGGGTCACTGAAAGATGCGGGTCCAAAGTTGGCACCACTTACCGCCATCAAGCGGTACTCGATGCCAAGTTCGATCGAGTGCGTCAATTGCCACGCAAGCCCCACCTTGAATTGACCGCCGAACTCCCAACTGTTGCCATCAACCGTCGCGAAAACACCCGGCAAATCAGCGGCGCCAATCGAATCGATATCTGCAGCAACATTCACAGCACCGATACCGCCGCCAACCTTGAGGCTCAGTCCGCCCGCGGATGCTGGCGTTTCAGGCTTCACAAGCGGAATGTCGAACGCGCAGTTCACGAAGACTGGAATCTGCGTGAAGTTTCCATCACCGCCGACGATCAATGTCGACAGCCCAACATCCGTTGTGAACTCTCCTGACGAGAATCCACCGAAACTGTTGCTGTAGAAGCCGCTCTCAAGTTCGATCGAGATCATGTCATTGAACTTGAAGCCGAAGTCGATGTTCCACGCGACGCCGGCGTCCGCATCTGCCTCAACATCCGAGACGCCAAACTCGAATGATCCCGGAGTCGGCGTGTAATCCTTGATCTTGACATCCGACAAAATCGACACGCCGATATCGGTCGCGACGTAGAAGCGGTCTGCGAACGTCGCAGTCCCACCAGTTGTGCTCGACGTGCTCACTTCGTCATCTGCAAAGGCTGGCGTTCCACAGACGGCGACCGACGCGACCGCAGCGAACGCATACGTCGCCGAACGCACGAAACTCTGCTT
>JAIYCA010000454.1 GCA_027488265.1 Planctomycetaceae bacterium | reverse complement strand
GTGATTCTTGGCGTGATTGGTGCGGTGGTCTCCGCGCTCGTGGTGATCGATCAGGCGATGGCGTTTGTGATCTTCGGCATCGGCTCGCTGATTCGCTTCCGCACCGTCATCGGAAACCCACACATGACCGGCCGCGCGATTTTGGTCGTCGTGATCGGGCTCGCCTGCGGACTGACGCAGTTCATGACGGCGATCATCGTGGCCGCCGCGGGTTGGATCGTGATTTGGTGGCTGCACGCGCGCCGCGCCGCGAGCATCAAGGTGCGAGTCCCTGCGGGTGCTGATCGCGCGAAGGCGCAGTTGGTGGTCTCGGAAGCGCTGCGCGCGATGCGCTGCCGCGTGATTGGTCAACGCGTTGGCGGTTCGGGTCGCTCGTTCACCGTTGCGGCGAATGTCCCGTCGACGCTCGGCGATCAACTCGTCTTGGAGAGCATCGCGTCGACGCTGCTCCCCGAGTTTGGCCGCTGCGAAGTCGAAATGCGCGGCGACTGATCGCACGGCGCCGGCGTTTCGCTGACGCGCCGCGGCAGCTTTCGATCGCGCTCCGCCGCGTTGCATCACGATGGATTGCAGTCGGCGGTTTCCCTCCCGCATGCTCGCCCACGCAAACCCGCTAGTCTGCACCGATGCACGTGCACGCTGACGATTCGCCGCACGACGATCACGCGTCCGAGTCGGGCGCGGCGGGCGCAGCCACGCACACGCCGGGCCCGTACGCCGAACTCCTCTGGCCAGCGATCGCGGGTGCCGCGCTGGCCGCCGGGTTCTTCCTCGATCGTGCCTCGGATGCGGACGCCACGACAGGCGAATTCACGACCGGCGAAGCCGCGCACAACGCGCTGCGTTACGCTGCCTACGCCTGCTACGCGGTCGCGTACGGCGTCGGCGGTTGGGAAGCGACGCGCGACGGCCTCAAGCAACTCTTCCGTGGCCGACTCGACATCGACTTCCTCATGGTGGTCGCCGCGATCGGCGCGGCACTCGTCGGCGAGTTCGCGGAAGGGGCACTCCTTCTCTTCCTCTTCTCACTCGGCCACGGGCTCGAGCATCTCGCGCTCTCCCGTGCGCGATCGGCTGTCAGTGCGCTCGCGCGCCTCGCGCCGAAGTTTGCCCGCGTGCGCGCCGCCGACGGCAGCGAACGCGAGGTTCCCGTCGAGAAGATCGAGCCAGGCAATCTCGTCGTTGTGCGGCCAGGCGAGCGGATCGCGGCCGACGGAAGCGTCGCGGAAGGGCGCTCGGGCGTCGATCAGAGCCCGCTTACCGGTGAGAGCATGCCGGTTGAGAAGGAACCGGGCAGCGAGGTCTTCGCAGGAAGTTTGAACGGCGACGGCGCGCTGGTCGTGAAGGTCTCGCGTCGTGCGGGCGAAACGCTCGTTGCGCGCATGGTGAAACTCGTCGCCGAGGCGCAGGCGTCGAAATCGACCGCCGAACGCGCGGCCGAGCGTTTCACGCGCATCTACGTGCCGTGCGTCCTCGTGGCGACGGGCGCCGCGATTGTGGTGCCGCCGCTCGTGGGTTGGCTCACGTGGAACGAAGCGTTTCTTCGCGCGATGAGCATGCTGATCGGCGCGTCGCCCTGCGCGCTTGCGATCTCGACACCCGCCGCGGTGCTCGCAGGCCTCGCGCGTGCGGCGCGCGGCGGTGTCCTCGTCAAAGGTGGCGCGCACCTCGAGTCGCTCGGGCTCGTGCGCGCGGTGGCCGTCGACAAGACGGGCACGATCACACGCGGACGGCCCGAAGTCGCGGAGATCGCGTGCATGCCGGGCGTCGACGAGCGCGAACTTCTGCGCGTCGCGGCGGCGGTGGAGTCGGTGTCGAGCCATCCGATCGCGCATGCGGTCGTCGTCGCGGCGGCGGCACGTGGCATTGAGGTGCCGCCTGCGGTCGACGCGGCAGCGGTGAAGGGGAAGGGCGTCGAGGCGACCGTCGATGGCGTACGCGCGGGTGTCGGTCGTGCGAAACTCTTCGAAGGTCACGCGGTTCTGCGGGCGAACGGCGATGTTGAGGCACTTGCCCGAAGAATCGAGTCGCGCGCGATGACCGCGATGTCGGTCGTCCATGGCACGCGTGCGCTCGGCGCGATCGGCGTGCGTGACGCGCCGCGCCCGGAAGCGAAGGCGGTCGTCGCCGCGCTCGCCGCGCAGGGCTGCACGGTGACGATGCTCACCGGCGACAACGCGGCGACGGCGAAGGCGGTCGCGGCCGAAGTCGGCATCGCGGAGTCGGCGGTGGCGGCGGGACTCATGCCCGAAGACAAGATCGCACGGATCAAGGCGCTTGTTGCTGAGCATCACGCGGTCGCGATGGTGGGCGACGGCGTGAACGACGCACCCGCGCTCGCGGCGGCCACCGTCGGGATCGCCATGGGCCACGGCGGCACGGACGTTGCGCTCGAAGCCGCCGACGTCGCGCTGATGCAAGACGACCTCACGCGACTTCCGTTCGCGATCGATCTCGGCCGCGCCACGCGCACGATGATCCGGCAGAACGTGATCTTCTCAATGGGCGTCGTGATCGGGCTCATTCCGCTCACGCTCTTCGGCATCGTGCCGCTCCCGATCGCGGTTGTTTGCCACGAGGGAAGCACCGTGCTCGTCGCGCTGCACGGGCTACGGTTACTCTCGCGGCGCGATCGGTTTGCAGGCGGTGCGGCCACGACAAGCACCCTGACATCAGCAGCCGCAACCCTCACCGCGCGGTGATGATGCGCACGATCTCGTCGATACCTTCATCGACGCCGAATTCGCCACCGAAGCGGCCTTCTTCTTCGAGGAGTTCGCGCACGCGCGGTACCGAGCGTGCGCGACCGTCATCGACGATGCACTCCTCGCTCAATCCGATGGCGAAAACCCTCGGCTCAGTCTCGCGCGCTTGGAATGCGCGTTGGTTGATTCGGGTCGGCTCCGTCGCCAGTCGCCTCATCCGGCAACTTCGCGGCCTCTTCGAGCGCGTTCAGTTTCCAACCGGGCAACTTGTACTCCCAGCCCGCGTGCTTCGCGGCGAACGCCTTCCAATCGGGGATGTATGGGTCACCTGGGTACTTCTTCTTCGCGTTGATCTCGTCGGCGCTCGGGGCACCTTCCTTCGGCGCGGCCTCGAAGGAAATCCACACCGCGCTCGGGTCGCTCGCGTCGCGCACGGCGTTCACCTTGAGCGTGCCGCGGACCATGTCGAACGTCGCACTGAGCGTCGGATCGGGCGCGCCGCCTTTCGCGCGACGGACGTCGTCGAGTTCGAGCCGCGAGAGCCAATTCGGAAGCGTGCGGATGGCGACTTCCTTGCGCGCGTCGGTCCACTGCACGGTGCCCGATTCGGTGGCCAATGCAGCGAGAGGCGTTGCGTTCTCAGCCGCCGCGTACGTCACGCGACCGTCCGCGCCTTCGGTTCCCACGAGCGTGAGACCGTTGAACGTGACGCCGCGCACTTCGCCATCGGGAATCGCGAGAAGTTCGGCTTCGACCCAGCGCCGCGGATCAATGTCGACAAGCACCGAGCCGAGGACGCGCCAGCATTGGTCTTCGCTGAAACGTCGGACAAACTGCGCGCGCGGATTCGCGCGTTCTTCGCCGAGGACGACGTCGACGACTGGCGCCGCGCCCGTGTCTGTCGAGTCGTCGTACAGCCGCACACGCGCCCCGCGGCCCGAACTGTCCGGCGTTTCCGCGGTCCACGCGAGGCCGAGTTCGCCGTGCCGTTCCTTCTTTGCCGTCATGCGATCGTCGATCTTGAGGCTCGTGAGCCCGGCGACGAGACCCTTCACTTCCTCGAAGCGCACGGGGTAGCCGTCGCTCGTGACGAGGATCCAGCCGTCGCCTTCCTTGCGCAGTTCGCGGCGAGTCGTCTCGCCAGCGCCGCCGCGCTCGAGTTCGATGCGAACGACCTTCGGCGCAACTTCGGCGACCTGCGGCAGAAACGGCTCGCCGCGGGCGATTTCCGACGACTTCGAGCCGCCCTTTGAGAGCGCGAGATACGCGCCGCCGACGCTGATGGCGGCGAGCGCAACGATGACAGCAAGCTGCTTCGACTTCATGACTTCGCACCTCCGCGCTGGCGGCTGTAGCGCACCGAGATCCACATCGTCGCGATGAATGCGACGACAAGCGGCCACGCGACGACGTTCAGCACCATGAGCGCGGTGCCGGTCTTCTCGATGTCGGCGCGCAGCGAGCGCTGCACTTCGCGGAGTTTCTTGCGCGC
>JAIYCA010000314.1 GCA_027488265.1 Planctomycetaceae bacterium | reverse complement strand
ATCGGCGAAGAAGCTGAGTTGACGCAGCGTCCGATCGCTTCGCCGGATCGCCCGGAGTTTTCGGTCGAAGCCTCGTGGGGAACCGCCACAACGAGCGAAGATCGCAAATTGGTGACGTTCTCATTCGGCGAGCGCTCACAAACGCATGAGCCAACTGGTGGCGCCGAAGTTTCGACGCTCGCACTCGCGGATGGCAAAGTCTGGATTGGACACACTGGCGGTATCGACGTGATCGAGTTTGATCCGCTGACGAAGCAGATCTCACTCAGCGACTTCATTCGCCTCAACGGCCCAATGATCGCGCTTTATCCAAATCGCGTTGGCGGAGGCGTTGCGTACGTCGCGGCATTCTCAGGTTTCGGCGTGATTCGCCCCGTCGCCGTCGATGCGCCGCCGATCGTCGCGAAGGGGTGCGTTGATGGAAGTCCGTTGAAGCCGCGTGGGAACGCTTCAAAGAGTGATTCGGATGCAAAGGAGAAGGACGAGTGACGGAGGCAACCCACCAAATCCGAGCGCAGGTTCTCGTGGTCGATGATGAGCGCGATCACGCTGAAGCGATGGCCGACACGCTTCGAAAGCCCGGACACGTGTGCACGATCGTGCATTCTCTCGCCGCTGCGAAAGATGAACTCTTGCACGGTCACTTTGATGTTGTCGTGACCGATCTCGTGATGGAGACAGAGACCGCCGGGCTCGATGTGCTCGCGCTCGCGCGTAAGGAACAGCCACACGCGGAGACCATCATGGTCACGGCGCATGGTGACATTCCAACAGCGAAGAAGGCGTTGCAAGGTGGCGCGTACGACTTCATCGAGAAGCCCGTGGACCTCGTGGTCTTGCGTAATCTTGTGCATCGCGCCGCCGAAACGGTGATGCTGCGCAGTCAGAATGAGGCGCTGAAGGGACAAGTCGACGCGGCGTTTGGGTTCGAGGGCATCATTGGTGAAAGCCCCGCGATGCGCGCGGTCATTCAAATGGTGAAGCAACTCGCGCCGAGTAATCTCGCGGTGCTTGTGACGGGTGAATCAGGCACGGGCAAGGAACTCGTCGCAGCGGCGTTACACAAAGCCTCGAAGCGCGCGTCGCGCCGATACGTCACGTTTAACGCAGCGGGACAGGCCGAGAGTTTGCTTGAAGATCAATTGTTCGGTCACGTGCGTGGCGCCTTCACCGGTGCCGACAAGGACCGTGAAGGTGTCTTTGAATACGCGGACAAAGGCACGGTTTTCCTCGACGAAATCGGCGATATGCCGCTTTCGATGCAGCCGAAACTTCTGCGCGTTCTCGAGACCGGCGACATCGTGCGTCTTGGTGCAAATGAGCCGAAGAAGATCGATGTGCGATTGGTGAGCGCCACCAATCGTGATCTCAAGAAGGCGGTTTCAGACGGGCAATTCCGCGAGGATCTTTACTTCCGCCTGAAGGGCGCGGAGATCCACATTCCGCCGTTGCGCGAGCGACGCGAAGACATTCCTTTGCTCGTGAGTCACGCGATTGGCAAGTACTCTGCGGAACTCGGTCGCACGCGCCCCGCAGTGACGCAGCCAGCACTCATGCGCCTTGTGGCCTACGACTGGCCGGGCAACGTGCGCGAAGTTTTCCAACTCATGCACCGCATGGTTGTCATGGCGCAAGGTGACACGATCGACGTGCGCGACATTCCAAACGAGATTCGTGCGGGCGACGACGCTGCTGAAGGCCACGCGCAATCGCGCGCAGGGCTCGCAGGCGTTGGTCTTGACAAACTTGAGAAAGAAGCGATTCGCCAGACGCTCGCGATGACACAAGGAAATCGTGAGTTGACCGCGCAGATGCTCGGGATCGGCGAACGAACGCTCTACCGAAAACTCAAGGAATACGGCTTGAAGTAGGGGAGTTGCACGGCGTTTGCGCTCGGTGTGCTGCCAAGGTTTTTACGTCAGCGACCCTCTTCGCGTTGGAGTCGTGTGCGACCAGCAGGGAGTGTCCACGTCGCGATCAACGATCCGTGTGCGTCGCGTGCGTTGAACTGCACGACGTCGTTGTCGCGCGTGCCGAGTGCGTCGAATGTCGCGATGACACGACCACCATCAGCGTTGCGAGCGTGGTCGGATGACGCGAGTTGACCGTTGAAACTGCTGCTGACGATTTCGACCCTCACTCCGTCGAGTTCGGTGAGCGCGCCGCGACCGAACTCTCGTCGCGTGCGATCGATGGGTTCGGTTGGATTGGTCGCCTCCGCGATCCACCATGCTGTGCCGTTCTCTGTGAGAACAAACACGACTGGTCGGGCGCGAGCAATGGCCTCCGTGCGTGCGAGCCGCAGATCTGCTTCGAGTGTGTTTTCAACAGGTGTCGCTTGCGGAAGCTTTGCGCTCGCGAGGCGTGGAATCACGAGCGACGCAAAAAGCCCGAGAATTCCTGCAACAACGAGCACTTCGACAAAACTGAAGCCCCGATGCGCAGCGCGTTTTGAGGGAAAAAGCGGGCGTTTGTGTTTCATGTCAGTTCCCCTCGGTTTTGAACACTGCACTCAACTTGCTGCACTCAACTTGCTGAACTTGTCTTGCTGAACTTGTCTTGCTGAACT